>JANQGP010000038.1 GCA_028277265.1 Woeseiaceae bacterium
CACCGCGATCGTTTGATGCGTTTTGCACGGCACCTGGTGGGCGTTGGCGCGGATGCCGACGACCTGGTTCAGGAGACCTTTCTGAGAGCGCACAACTACCTGTGCAACGGCAAGGAGATTCGTGCGCCGCTGAGTTTTCTGTTCGTCACGATGCGTAACATCGTCAACGATGCGTATCACAAGAAGAAGATCGCCGTGGTCGACGCGGCGCTCGACATCAACGACCTGTCAGGCGACGAGGACGCACCGTCGGTGGAGCGCCAGGTCATGTCGGAACACGAGTTCGAGGCCTTGTGCGTTGCCATCGGGCAGTTGCCCGAACGCATGCGCTATGCGTTTGTGCTGAGAAAGATCTACGGCTACAGTTGCCGGGAAATCGCGGACCACCTGGACCGCTCGGTGAACACGGTGCGGGAACAGGTCGCACAGGGTTTCAAAAAGCTGCAGGCCTTGCAGAACGGCGTGGGCGAGGCGCAGAATGCGGCTCTGTGCCATGGCAACGGCAAGCGTAAACACATGAACGGGCACCAGGGCGGCAAGCTGCCGCTCCTTAACATTGCGCCATTACCCACGCGTAAATGATCATGACCGACCGGGCTGACATGACGGCTGCCACCGCCGAAGACGAAGCGCTGCGGTGGCTGGTCGATTTCGAGGACCTGTCGGAGGCCGAGCAGGCCGATTTTCACGCCTGGCTGGAGGAGCGGCCGGCCCATCGCCTCGCGTTCGAGAAGCTCGAGCGGGAGTGGCGGCAGCTGGACGTGGTGCGGCGGCTGGCGACCGCTGCACCGGACCCGGAGGTCGTGAACAAGTGGCTGCGCCGCCGCCGGCAGCGCCGTTATCTGCCGTTTGCCGCGGCCGCCGGCGTGGCGGCCATCGCCGCGGTGGTGCTGCTGTTGTTGCCGTCGCAGGACTACGAAGCGAGCTACCGCACGGCTATTGGCCAACACCGGGAGATCGTGTTACCGGACGACTCGGTGATCACGCTCAACACCAACTCGGCCCTCAGCGTACGCTACAGCGACGGGGAACGGCGCGTGCACCTGCACCGGGGTGAGGCGCATTTTGACATTGCGCCGGCGCCCGAGCGGCCGTTCAGTGTGCTTGCCGGCTCGGGTACGGTGCGTGCCGTGGGCACGGCGTTCAACGTGTATCTGAAGAATGACGTGGTCGAAGTCACCGTGACCGAGGGCCTTGTCGAGGTGCTGCCGAACGTGCAGCAGGCTGTCGCTCGCGAACGCCTGGGCGAGGGCCAGCGGCTCGAATACCGTGAAACGATCGAGTCGGTCTCGACCGTGGCTGAGGAAGACATTGCACGCCAGCTTGCCTGGCAGGACGGCATGCTGGACTTCCAGGGCGAAACCCTGGCCGAGGTGATCGAGGAAGCGGGCCGTTATACTTCCACGCGCATGATCGTTGCCGACCCTGACATCGAAGGGCTGCCGGTGACCGGCTACTTCAGGGCCGGCGACATCGATACCTTGCTCGAGCTGATCGAATCGAACGAGCGGGTCACGGTGCGGCGCATCGGGCCGCGCCTTGTGCACATCACTACAACTTAGGCATTGAACGCGCAATAAACCGGCGAAGCCTTCGCCCTTTGCCATTCGACCGGTACGTTCTCAGTCGACAACGGCGTGTTGGCGCTGTGTTTGCACCCCGGCGAAGTTCGTATGCATCCGCATCCCGTTACCCGACTAGGCATGATCGTCGGAAACCCCGTCTTCCGATTTAAAGACGGCAAAAACGGACCGGCATAATGTCCCGGAATTGGAATGCCCGTTTTTGTCAGTCTATACGGAACACGTGTCGAGAGCGTACCGAAGCTCTTGGCCAACACCATAAAAACAAGAGCAACAAACACACTCAGCCGGATCGACAAATGGGCCGGAAGAGTGCGGACAAGGGGGGACAGATAGTGACGTCACAGCATTCTGCTTGCCGCGTAGTGGCGGCATCGGCCAAGCGCGCAAATTACTTATTGGGAACTTTACTGTTCTGCATGTTGGCAATGGCGACCACGGATCGCGCCTTTGCCCAGACAGCTGAAGTAGAGTTCGACATACCGGCACAGACCGTGCCTGCCGCGCTCAACGATTTCGCGAGACAAGCTCGCGTGCAGCTCTTTTTCATTACCGAGGGCTTTGAAAACGTTCAGGCCAATGCGGTTGTCGGGACGTACCCTCGACAGACAGCGCTCGATCTCCTGCTCGCGGGCACGGGTTTGCAAGCGAGCTTGTCGTCGGATTCCAGCATCAAGGTCGCTCCGGTAAGTACGTCCATGAGTTCCCAGTTTACGGGTTCACAGTTGCTTGCTGCCGCGGCAACACCCGCAAGCGCAGATGCGACCGGCGGTGGTTACATTGGGGAACAGAGTAGTGAGGATGTTCGGCAGTCAGGGCAAGACGCCGTGGAAGCCGCCCAGGAGCTTGAGGAAATTCTCGTTACTGGCTCGCGGATTCGGGGCGCACAAAATGCCTCGCCTGTTGTAACAATCACGCGGCAGGAAATCGATCAGGCGGGCTTCGCCACGGTTGAGGACATCGTTGAAAATCTGCCGCAGAATTTTGGGGCTGGCGCGACGTCGGATGCCACTTCGGGTATCAATCGAAGCCAAACCGTAGGTGGGAATTTACGCAACGAGGCTGGAGGTACTTCCGTCAACCTACGGGGCTTGGGTGCCGACGCGACGTTGGTGTTAGTAGACGGTCGCCGTTTGAGCCCAGGCGGCTCAGCTGCAGACTTCACCAATATCGGATCGATCCCGGTGACGGCGATTGAGCGGGTCGAGGTGATGACTGACGGTGCCTCGGCCATTTACGGCTCCGATGCGATTGCCGGCGTGGTGAATTTTATTTTGCGTGACAGCTACGACGGGGCTGAAACACGTTTACGTTACGGCAGCGATGCTGGTGGAGATACCTCTAACGTTCTATTCGGCCAGGCTTTTGGGACTTCCTGGGACAGCGGCAATGTATTGTTGACTTACGAGTACCACGACCGCGATGCGCTCGCTGCGTCTGACCGCATATTCACGGCCAGCAACGATCTGAGTCCTTTCGGTGGTACGGATCGGCGGCAGCCCGGCGGCAACCCGGCCAACATACGAACCGGTCCATTTGGTGCTTACGTATTCTATGCGATACCGGAGGGTCAGGATGGCAAGTCGTTGACGTCCGCCGACTTCGTTGGCTTGGCAAACACACGACATCTTGACAACGCGCGTGAAAACCACGATGTGATAGGGAGCTTGGAGCGGCACAGTGCATTCTTGCATCTCAAGCAGGCCATAGGTGCAGTCGAATTGTTTGGCGCCGCGCGTTTTTCGAATGAGGAAAGTGCTACACGCCTTGAGCGAACGCCCGTCGATTTCACTGTGATAGGGGATGATCCGCTAACCCCTGAAATCGAAGGTAACCCTTGGTTCGTCGATCCGACGGGTACTGGGCTTACAACGGTCCGAGTCGATAACTACAGAGTGGATGATGACTTTGGGCCGTTTACTTTTCTCGGGGAGATTGAATCGGTTGGAGCCACCGTCGGTGCTCTATTCGAGTTTGGCGGCAACTGGCGCGGTGAATTGGCGTTCAATTGGGCCGAGGAGGCGGGTCATTTTGGAGCCGCTAATCTTGTCGATACGGCTGCACTGCGCGCCGCCGTCAATTTGACGGACCCGGACTTGGCCTTTAATCCGTTCGGCGATGGCTCGAATACGAATCCCGCCGTGATCGAATCCTTGGTGGAGCGTAAGCACGACAGTTCCGAGAGTAAGAACGAGCTGCGCTCGGTGAGTTTCGACGTCAATGGCGATGCATTCGAGATGTCTGGCGGTGCGACGAAGGTTTCGATCGGCACCGACTTTCGCGAAGAGTCGCTATTTACCGAAATTTTTTCCGCAGGACTGGCGCAGGACCTTAAGCGCGACATACTGGCGGTCTACGCGGAAGTCTTCTTGCCGCTGGTGAGCGATGCCAACGGTCGCATGGGCGTGCGGCGATTTGAAGTCTCACTCGCAGCGCGCTACGAGAATTACAGCGATTTCGGAGATACGGTCAACCCGAAACTGGGCATCCTGTGGTCGCCGACAGATTCACTAAACATAAGAGCAACCTGGGGAACCTCGTACCGGGCGCCTTCACTAAAAGAACTGAATGAAACAGTTGGGACATTTTGGTTCTACATACCAGGCGGAATTGGCGGGGCCTATCCTTTCCTCTACAGAGAAGGGAACAACGCGGGTTTACAGGCAGAGGAGTCGACCAACTGGACGGCGGGCTTTCAATGGATCTCTGAGAGCGCAGATGGTCTGTCGTTGGACATTACCTATTTTAACATCGATTTCACCGGACGTATTGAGCAGCCCACCCCTGATCCCTTTGCTCCCACCTTCGATCCCCGATTCCGTTCAATTGTCACTCTGAACCCGAGTCAGGAACAGATCGCCGCATTCGTCAACAACCCGCTCTACGATCCGGATTCGTTGACTTTTCTCGGGTTGGGTCCATACCCGGCAGCAGACTTCTTGGGCGACATGCCGCTGTTGCCGGTTGGAGGCATCGTTGACAATCGACTAACAAACCTGGCTCGGTCGGTAGTGACAGGAGCTGAAATACAGCTGGCATACGCGTTTGACACGGACGTCGGGTCGTTCAACATTGGCGTCAATGGCAGTTACCTGTTCGACTTCGAGCGAAAACTTATTGCCGCGGACCCCCTGGTCGAGGAGGTCGACACGCTGGGAAGGCCCATCGATTTTCGGGCGCGGGGCAACTTGACCTGGAGTCGTGATCGCTGGTCGGTCGCGGGATTCATAAACTACACGGACGGTTACACTGATAACTTCAGCAACCCTGCACGGGCCGTCGATTCGTGGACCACAGTCGATCTGACTGTCGCTTATGAAACGGGTAACGATGCAGGGTTTCTAAGCGATACTCGTCTGTCACTGACGACACAAAACTTCTTTGACGAGGATCCGCCATTTGTCGACACGTTCGGTGGCGTGGGTTACGACGCCACCAATGCCAACCCCCTAGGACGGTTCCTATCGTTTCAAATCACTAAGGACTGGTAACGGTGGGATTGTTGCGTCGCTCGGCGGTCGCGCTTTGGATCAGCGCGGCCGTCCCGGCTTTGTTGTCATTCGTAATGTTCCTTGACGACTCCGCGGGGGATCGCACCAGTGAAGCCCAGACCATGGCCTCGCTGTGGATGTCGGCACCCAAGCGTTTTGGGATGGCACAACAGATGCCCGAAGTACCGATGCATACCGTTTCTTTCGAGACCACGGAAGGCACCTGGATGAGTGTGGATGTCTCGCCGGACGGCGAGACAATAGTCTTCGACCTGTTGGGCGATATCTATAAACTACCCATCGAAGGCGGCGAGGCTGTTGCGCTGACGAACGGCACAGCTTGGGATCAGGCGCCGCGCTTCTCGCCCGATGGCTCGCAGGTCTATTTTGTGAGCGATAGAGAAGGGTACAAGAATCTGTGGCGACTCTCGCTCACCGATCGATCCTTACAACAGATCACTCGCTCGAACGGAGACATTCTGGGCGGGCCTAACTGGTCTCAGGATGGCGGCCGGCTATTGGCCGGTGCAGTTATCGGAACGTGGGACGATCCTGAAGTTATCTTACATGCTATCCATCCTACTACTGGTGCGATGTCGCCTATCGCTGGACGTGACAGTCTTCTAAATGAAGCGGCGAAAAACCTGAGGAAAGGGACCGCTGTCTATTCGGGTGTAGAATCAGCCGATGGCAGAGTTTTCTATTCTGAAGCTCTGCGTCACGGAGATCTTAGTCACAAGGCGGTCCTATTGTCCGTGTTTGATGCTAAGTCGCAAACGCACACGACGATTACTCCGACGGACGCCGCTTACAGCGATTTCAAGCCGCAGTTATCGAATCACGGGAAACGGGTGGCCTACTACCGCCAGTACTACGACAATGACCGGCACACCGAACTGCGGATTCTGAATCGAGCGACCGGAGAAGATGCGGCGCTCGTTGAGCTGGCGGATGCCGATGACGCGGCGTACTCACTATGGGACGATGCGCGGCCGAACTATGCCTTCACACCAGATGATCGCGCGATCGTCTTCTGGCACGGCGGTAAGATTCGCAGCGTCAACCTCGCCGATGGGCAGATGAACATCATCCCGTTTCGAGCGAGTGTTGAACGCGAGGTAGTGGCACGGGTTCAACCGACGCTTCAACGGCTCGACGACCTTGGTGAGGCGGCCGTTGTCCGTTGGCCGAGCCTGTCGCGCGACGGAAGGGTACTGGCGTTTACGGCTGTCGGTTATGTGTATGTCATGAATATGCAAACCGGTGACATTCGACGCCTAAGCGATTCCGATGACTTCGAGTACATGCCGGCGATTTCACCGGACGGGTTGTCAGTGGCCTACATCGGTTTTGAGCAATCCGGAGAAGAGTATGGTTTCGGCCGTCTGATGGTGGCCGATGTCGCCGGTGGAAAAACGAGAGAGCTGCTTGCCGAGTTAAACGAGGACTATATTCTACCGGAATGGTCATCCGACGGTTCGATGATCGCGGTCATCCGGGAAGCGGACCGCAGACGGGGGATTAAGGCGGTGTTTGGTTGGACGCCCGCGGCGGCGGGCGCCTTCCACCAAGTGGCCACGGTGACAGCTTTCAGCAATTTTGCAAACTTGTTCATCTACGCACGTTCTGTCGGCTTCGATACAGCGGGCGAGAAGTTGCTGTTCAGCTATCCGCGGTCAAGGACAGAGACTGTCCTTGCCGCGGCCGACCTTGATGGGGGAAATTCAAGGACGCTTGCGGTTGGCACATCGGAGGTGGGCGGCATTACTCCAGCACCGGATCTGAAGCATCTGGCGTTGACGCGACGCGACGGTACCATCTGGCTTGTTCCCTTCGAGGCTGGCGACGAGCCCGTTGCCGTATCATCACTGGCCACCAATGCTCGCCGAGTGAGTGCAAACGCCGGCTACTATGTGGACTGGAACCACTCTGAGCGCTTGACCTTCGGTTTTGGCAAGAACATCTATCGCTATCGCCTGGACGACGTTGGCTTACAGTCTCTTTGTGTAGAAGTGCCGGTCGCAACGCCTGGGGCGACGCAAGTGATCGCGTTCACCGGCGCACGCTTGATCACAATGTCCGGTGATGTCGGTGCTGGATCAGTGATTGACTCGGGTACCGTCATTGTCGATGGCTCCCGGATAGTGGCATTGGGGCCTGCGAGTGCAGTTGCGGTTCCCGCGGATGCCTTGGTGATCGATGCAACTGGCAAAACGATCATGCCGGGCTTGCTGGACACGCACTATCATGCTGGCGGGATGTCGGCCCTGGCCTTACCGGGAGTCCGCTTCAGCGAAAAAACCGCCATCCATTTCGGCATCACGACCGCCTGGAGTCCTGGCGGCCGGGTGGATGACGCTGCGGCCGCGACCGTCGATTTGCAAAGAGCGGGGCGCATCAAAGGGCCCCGCTGGTCTCATGCAGCAACAGGAACGGTCGGTTATCCTTTTGAGACGCTCACCGGCTATGCCGTCGCGCTGGCTGCTGCTGAGCAGCATCGTGACTTAGGTGTCGATGTGCTCAAAGAATATAACACGCCCACCCGGGAGCAGCGGCGGTGGTTATCGGCTGCGGCACGCGAAAACGGCGTGGGGATTGTGTCCCACCTGGAAGACTTCGACAGCATGATGACCCGCATTGTTGACGGCTACACGGGCGGCGATCATCCTTACGTTCCGGTGCCGCTTTATAAAGATGTGAGTGAGATGCTATGGCAAAGCGGTTTCATCTGGACTCCTAATGTTACGATAACGGCAGGGTCGATCGGCACGCCGGCAGACGGAGCGCGTTATTACTGCGATGCCGTCTTGCAAACTCAAGAACGACGCAGTTCTGGTTTTAGGCGGGCCCGTGCCATTTGCGGCATTCAAGGTCACCGAAACCCGACAGTAGATTACGACTCGCACCGCGTCAGTAAGGTTGCGGAGTACGTCGCTCTAGCTGCAAGCCACGGTGTTCGTATTGGTGTCAGTGCGCACAACGCACCAGGGTCAAATCTGCATCGAGAGATGTGGTTTTTGCGAAGAGGTGGCATGCCCGTGGAGGATGTACTGCGCGCAGCAACTATGGTGAACGCTGAGAAACTGGGTCTGCAGGAGGAAATCGGTTCATTAGAAGTTGGCAAAATGGCCGATTTCCTGGTGCTGGACGATAATCCGTTGGACGATATTCTCAATACACTGTCCCTCAAATACACGGTGCAAGGGGGTGTTGTTTTCGACAGCGCAACGGCCGAGCGAGTCGATGTACCGGAAATCGTGCGTACTCAGCAAGCAAAGTACTTGCATTAGCGAAGGGCGTGGAGATTAGGTCCGGGCTTGCTATTGCAGGTCCGCCGCATCAAGCACCGAGGCTTCGCCTCTGAATACCGGGTAGCCAAATGAGACCCAGCCGCCGATTCCTTCCCAGAGTACGGCCGTGTTGTTGAAACCATGTTTGCGAATCTTATCGTTGACGTATTCGGCTGCCGCTCTAGGACATTCGCAATAGCTTATTATCATCGTGCCATCGTTTGGCAGGTCTTTTGCCAATACGGCGAAATCAGAAAAGTCATAGTAATATGGAAGTGGTACGGATCCCTCGATGTTCACCATCAGCCACTGGGACATGGGTCGCGTGTCCAGTAAAACGACACGTTTCTTCTCCTCTAATGCCTTGAGCAGATCAGCCGACAGCACATAGAGATCCTCTTTGAGATCGAACGTCGCTAAAGGCGAATCGGGATTGAGTACATAGTCGCCGGCAGCCGGTGGTGCTCGCAGGACCGGTTTTTCGACTGCCCAGCCGGTCGCACGGCTGCGCAGAAAGGCGGTAACGCCGTCGATCTCATCTGTTGACAAGGTTTCGTCGAAAGCCGGCATGTCCGTACCGTCGCGACCGTTCTCTATGGCGAACTTGAGAAACTGATCGGAGGTCAGCGACAACATGGCCGGGTTACCGAGTGCCGTGCCAGTACCGCCTTCGCCGCTTGTGCCATGACACGTGGCGCAATGCTCCGCGTAGACGGCCTTGCCAACTTCGATATCACCAGCGACAGCATCGAAGGACGGATTGTAGGGCTCCAGCGCCACCTGACCTCGCAGCCAGTCCGTGAGGTCATCAATCTCTCGTTTGCTCAAGGGTCCGCCAAGCTCGTCAAGATAGGCAGCCATCGGCGTGCCGAGTCTGCCATAGCTGATGGCGTAGGATATTTCAAACATTCCCGATGACATTAGCGACGAGGATCGAAGCGACGGGGCGTGATCGTTCACATGACCCTGACGTTCGTCGCCGTGGCACAGTGCACAGTATTGCCGATAGTTCGCTGCTGCGCGATCAGATGCTTCCTTACCGAGAGCTCGTGGTTCCATAGCAAACGCCGTGTTTGCAACGGAGAGAAAACAAAAAAGTGCAGCGATGGAAATCGGATAGCTCTTTCTCACGACGGTAAGTTTCAATGGTAAATCGTGTACTGATGCTAGCATCCAAATCCGCGCCGTTTTTAGATAAAGAATAGATATTTTCCAAACCCCGTTTTCACTTAGCGCAGTCGGTGAGGTTTTCGAAAATTCGCGTTCTGCGCAATGGGTAAATCGCAACTCTGTCTTCATCGACATCGTTGCCGTTTGGCGACAAAGTGCTGCACAAAAAGGGTGGCACAACTTTCGCTCGAATTAGCTTTTCCTTTTCAAGATATTACAAGGACGTTCGATGTTGAGTGGCATGCACACGCGTTCACTGTCTTACGATCGATCGCGTATGTAAACATCAGAACAGCGCTGTTCTTTCGCAAAGAACGGATATATTAGACAAGCAAGGACGCCTTTCCTTATTGTTGATCGGATGAGCTGAGTTTGTGCTTCTTCTTTAGGAATGGATTTTTTTGACGGTTCTTCACTGTTCGTTCTAAATATCTCGCGTCACACGGTGTGACGATTCACTTTTTGCTAAACCACAATGGAGAAAGTCATGAACGAGCATGTGTTGATTGAACTTGGCGTAGTGTCGGATGAGACGAAGGGCACTTCGGGCAACTTCAAAGAAGGCCTTACCTGTGCAGTTAGGCAAATCGAAGATAATGGCCAGCCGTGCGAATAAGTCGCCATAAGTAGCAATCGTCGAAACAGTGACGAATCGACTGCGCAGCCTTTGGGCTGCGCAGTCTTTGTTTTCTCCTTTCGCAATCTGCGAAAGGAGAAAGTCATGATCCGGGCTGGCAAGCGATCCCCGCTCTGTTCATTTACCAGGAGTTTGTGACTCACGACCATGGAAAGATCATCCTATTTCTTGTCCGGACACGTCTACTTCTGTCTTGCAGATCAACACTATGTGTTTCTGGACCTCCGCAGCGACAAATACCTGTGCCTGGGACGTGCGGATACCGATGCGATTAAGGGATTGATGAATGGTCAGATGAATGGTCATCACCGTACCGACGAGCATTCGGTTGGTATTCAACTTGGTGATACCACTAATTCTGACCCGAACGCTGTCATGCGAGCGCTGCTGCAAGAGGAACTGCTGACTGGCGACGCCACCCAGGGTAAGGCGCTAAGGCCAGTGCTCGTTGACACACCCAAAGTAAGTGCACGGCAGAACACTGACAAGCCCCAATCCGCAATCAGCCCGGCACACGTCTGGAACTTCTTTGCTGCTTCGCTTGCAGCATCGGCAGATCTGCGCTGGGGCTCCCTCGAGCGCACCGTTCACAAGGTCGAGGCGCGAAAATTGGCTCAGGTAGGGAATGCGACTGCCGTGGATAAAGCCGTAGTCACTGATCTGTTCGGGATCTTCCGCGCGCTCCGCCCGTATTACATACGCCCATACCTTTGCATGTTCGACTCGCTCGCGTTGCTGCACTTTCTCGCGCGCTACAACGTGTATCCGCGATGGGTCTATGGCGTCAAACTGGAACCGTGGGGAGCGCACTGCTGGGTGCAGGCCGGAGATCTCGTGGTCAACGACCTCGTCGACAACGTTCGTGACTATACCCCCATCATGAGCATATAAGCATTCATACAAGAATAAGGGAAACCGAGCATGTATCGATACGCAGCGTTCACTTGGAACGCCAAGGATCCAGCCAAAACGGAGGCGGCGCAGCGGCTCACGCGTTTGCTGCTGTCAAGCTCACCCGACTGGCAAAGCGCTCTTGACGTTCCGGGTCTGCGGGTTTTCCACGCGCCCCAGGCCGGAGGTGCCTGCCGAGCCTATGTCCTGAAGCGCGATTGTGGGGTTGTGCTCGGCAAGCTATTCGAGAGCGGTCTTGAGGAAATCGGTATTCCGTCCGACCCGAGTTTCGATGAGAAAGAATCGGAACGGTTGTTAGAATCGCGTGGCCGGCGCCTGGTCGAGCGCTACTGGGGCCACTACGTGGCTTTCCTGCGGGCATCGAATGGCCAGGTGCGTTACGTACTCAGGGACCCGACCGGTGGACTGCCATGCCACTTGACGCGGGCGGCCGGGGTCGACGTGATCCTGTCCGATATGGAGGATTGTGTTCGGCTCAAGCTAGCACCATTCTCCGTCGACTGGGATCACATTACGGCGTATTTCCTGGATGATCGATTGGTTACGCGAAGCACGGGTTTCAGGGAGGCGACGAATCTCTACGCTGGAGAATGTACGGCTATTACAGACGATGGCGGAACCAACGGAACGAGCCGCTCGTTCTATTGGGATCCGGCCGAGGTGGTTGAGGCGAACACAATCGAGGACCCCGATGCGGCAAGGGTAGCCCTGCAAGGTGTTATACGGCAATGCGTCCACGCCTGGGCTTCAAGTTACGACAGCATTGTGCACGAATTGTCGGGCGGTCTCGATTCGTCCATTGTCGCGGCCTGCCTTGCTGAAGCCAGCCTCGGCCCTGACGTCCTCTGTTTTCATTACTTCACGGCAATGTCCGAAGGCGACGAGCGGTCGTATGCGCAGGCTGCTGCTCGAAGCACCGGCTTCGAACTCATTGAGAGTCAAGCCCACCCCTCGGAACGATCGCTCGAGAGCCTGTTGGAGCGGTCAAAATTTGCTACTCCATCCCAGCTTGGCCTTTGCCCGGCACCCGAACTGTTGAAGCAGCGGCTTGTAGGGGAGCGGCATGCCGGCGCGGTCTTCAGCGGGCAGGGAGGCGATCACCTTCTGCAGCAAGAGGCGACCGAACTGATTGCCGCCGAATACGCGCACCGATGCGGACTGCGCCCACAACTTTTTCGCGTTGTAAAAGACACCAGCCGCATGACGGCCAAACCGGTCTGGTCGGTATGGAGCGCAGTCGTGCGCTACGGGCTGCTTAGGCGGCCCTTCGATCCTTACGCCTTTCATTTTGAGCCGCCGGCTATCCTCAGTGAGGCGGCGCGTGCGAGCTTGAGGCCGGAGGCTTATTCGCACCCCTGGGTACGGAGCGCAAGCCGTTTGCCGGCCAGCAAGACACGGCAGGTTTTCAATGTTGTCGATTGCCAGCCTTTCTTCCGAATGGCCTGCCCAAATGCCGAATTGGTTCACCCGCTTATTTCGCAACCGCTTATCGAACTCTGCCTGCAAATTCCGAGCTATGTGCTGGCGCACCGCGGCAAGCCCCGCGGGCTGGTTCGCGAGGCCTTTGAAGCGGATGTGCCGGCGAAGATCATTCATCGTCACTCGAAGGGCGGCACGACGAGTTACTTCTCCCGGATACTCGTCGAGAACGCGGCGTTCCTGCGGGAACGCCTGCTCGATGGCGTACTGGTGAACGAAGGTATTGTTGACCGTCGCGAACTGGAAAGGGTGTTGTCCGAACACGCTCTGATACGCGGCGAGGAAATATCCTCTGTATTTTCCTGTATTCGGGCCGAAGCCTGGTTCGGAAACTGGGAAGACACGAAACAGCGGACGGCGGCCTGATATGACCATAGGTTTCGGTCTGGGCACGCGGTACCGCCGCGTCGCTGAGCCGACATGGGTATCTGCCTTCCGCCTGCTTGCAGAGGAGACCAACAGGCGCCTGAAGCTGTTGTTCGCGCTGGCACTGCTCATCGTGCTGGTTTCGTCCGCACTGGCCGCGCTGTCGCCGGTGCTGCTCAAACTCATCGTAGATCGCCTGACGAATCCGGATACCTTGGGTGGAGTATATCTGCTGGTCGGAGTTCTCGTCCTCGCCTACGCCGGCAGCCATTGGCTGGTCCGGTCGCTTGGAGAGCTGCGTACTTTGGTCGTCGGCCGGGCCGACCAGCGCTTGCACCGCCGCTTGAGTTTGCGGCTGTTCAAGCACGTGATGGCGTTGCCGCTGCGCTTTCACCTCGACCGGAAAACCGGCGCATTAAGCCAAACCCTTACCCAGGGCTTGCTCGGCTATCGCATGCTCGTGCAGCACCTGGTATTGACCGTGTTGCCGGTGATACTGGAAATAGCCACGATGAGCACGGTGCTGCTGGTACTGGGCCAACCCGTCTTCCTCGGCATTATCGGCATAACGATGCTGTGCTACGCGGTTGCGTTCTACTTCGGCGCCACGAGGTTGACAAAGTCCTCCCGCGCCGTGTCAGCGGCGCACATCGATGCCAATGCGTTGCTGACCGACAGCATCCTCAATTACGAAACCATCAAGTCCTTTTGTGCCGAACCCCGCATGCATCGGCGCATGGATGAGGCTTTCGCGCAAACCGAAACAAACTGGGCAAGGTTTTTTTCCCACAAAGCGCTCAATGGTGTGCTCGTCGGCACGATCTTCGCGCTTTCGCTCGGCGTTTCCGTGTACGTCGCCGTGCGGCAAGTCCAGCAGGGCCGCATGAGTCTCGGTGATTTCGTGCTGGTCAATGCCTACATGCTGCAAATATTCAGACCGATGGAAATGATCGGATTCGCATTTCGGGACATCGCACAAGGCGTGGCGTTCATCGAGAAGATGATCGAAGTGTTTCGGCAGGAGCCGGAGTCAGCCACAGATGGAGGTGGAGGGGTTTTACCGCCAGGCCCCGGGGAACTGGTCTTCGACGAAGTCTCTTTCTCCTACAGTGAGGAACGCCCGATTCTCGAGAATGTGAGTTTCAAAGTCCCTTCGGGCAAGACCGTTGCGCTGGTCGGTGCGAGCGGTTCGGGTAAGTCCTCTCTCGTCCGGCTGCTCGTGCGCTTCTGGGAGCCGGACAGCGGGCGTATCCTGTTCGACGGTGTGCCTATCTCAGAGGTATCCGGAAGCAGCCTGCGGGAGGCCATCGCCGTGGTTCCACAGGACACCGTGCTGTTCAACGATACCATCGCCTATAACATCGCGATGGGACGAG
>JANQGP010000096.1 GCA_028277265.1 Woeseiaceae bacterium
GCATGGCGGCAAACAGGTCGCGGTTCTCGTGCCGACGACACTGCTCGCCCAACAGCATGGCCAGAATTTCCGTGACCGTTTTGCCGACTGGCCGGTCCGTGTCGAGGTTCTGTCCCGCTTCCAGTCGGCACGTGAGGTCAAAGATATCGTTTCCGGCCTCCGGTCCGGCTCGGTGGACGTCGTCATCGGCACTCACCGGCTCTTGCAGCACACCAAAGACTTCCATGACGTCGGGCTCGTCATCGTCGACGAGGAGCACCGCTTCGGCGTGCGGCACAAGGAGGCCATCAAGTCGTTGCGCAGCGAGGTGGACATTCTCACACTGACCGCGACGCCGATTCCGAGGACACTCAACATGGCGCTCGGCGGCATCCGGGAGATGTCGCTGATCGCGACACCGCCGGCGGAACGCCTCGCCGTCAAGACCTTCGTCTCCGAGTGGAGCGACGTGATCATCCGCGAAGCCTGCCTTCGGGAAATCAAACGTGGCGGCCAGGTTTACTTCATTCACAATCGCGTCGAAGACATCGGCCGCGTCGAACAGCGGCTCGAAAAGCTCGTCCCCGAAGCGAACGTCCGTATTGGTCATGGCCAGATGCCGGAACGCGAACTCGAGCAGGTCATGCTCGACTTCTATCACCGCCGTTTCAACGTCCTGCTGTGCACGACAATCGTCGAAAGCGGCATCGACGTACCAACGGCGAATACGATCGTCATCAACCGGGCGGATCGCTTCGGCCTCGCGCAGCTGCACCAGTTGCGCGGGCGCGTCGGACGCTCGCACCATCGAGCCTATGCTTACCTGGTCGCACCGCCGAAGGCGACAATGACCGCGGACGCCGTCAAACGCCTCGAGGCCATCGACTCGCTCGAGGACCTCGGTGCCGGCTTCACACTTGCGACCCACGACCTCGAAATCCGCGGTGCGGGCGAACTGCTCGGCGATACGCAGAGCGGCCAGATCCAGGAGATCGGCTTCTCGTTGTACACGGAAATGCTGGGCCGGGCCGTCGAGTCACTGCAGGCCGGCGAGGAACCGGACCTCGAGGCACCATTGCACGCCGGCGTCGACATCAATCTGCACATTCCTGCCCTGCTGCCCGACGATTACGTCCCGGATGTACACCTTCGCCTGATCCTCTACAAGCGCATTTCGGCCGCCGAGGATGCGGCCGAGTTGCGCGATCTTCAGGTTGAGCTAGTCGATCGCTTCGGTCTCCTTCCGGACGCAACGAAGAACCTGATGCGCATTGCCGGCATCAGGAAGACAGCCTCCCGTCTCGGCATAGAGAAGATCGATGCTGCTGATGCGGGCGGCTACCTCGTGTTCGGCGCGGATAGCCGTATCGATCCGCTCGGGCTCGTGCAACTCGTGCAGAGCGACAGCCGGAAATTCCGCCTGCAGGGCTCTCATCGACTCCGGATTGTCGACGACCTGACGAATCTCGACAAACGATTCGCTACAATCGAGAACCTCATGGAACAACTTGCGGTCAAAACCTAAGTGATGCGATACCTGATATCCAGCCTGCTGTCCCTGTTGCTGCTCGCGCCGGCGCAGGCTCAACAAACCGAGGCCGACGAGGTCGCCACCGACGAACAGGAAATCCGGCGGTATACGGTCGAAGTGATCGTGTTCCGGTATGCGCAGGAGGTATCGACGGGCTCGGAGGTCTTCTTGCCGGACGATCCCGAACCGGAACCTGAGCGGGCGCCCGAGGAACCCATCGAATTCGTCCAGGGGTTGCCGCCCGAACCCATCGAGGAAGACGCACCCGAGCCGCTGCCCGATACCGAGTTCGTGCTGATGTCCGAAAACGACTACGAACTCGTTGACATCCTCGACCGCATGGAGAATCTCGACGTCTATGAACCGGTGATGCATTTCGGCTGGACCCAGGCAACCTGGCCCGAGGAACGGACCGAAGCCATTCCCATCGCCCGATTCGCGGAGCCGCCGGAGGACCTCAACGGCACATTTATGCTCTACCTGAGCCGATACCTGCACCTCGTCGTCGATCTCGCAATCAGGGCCCCGGATGCCGAGCGTTCGGCATTCAGCGGTGAACACGCGCAGCGACAAGGCAACCGTCGCACCGTCGGTGATCTGCTCGATTTCATCGACGCCGAGGACCGCGAGCCGCTCCCGACCTACTTCCGGATCCGGGAAGACCGCATCGTCAAGAACGGCGAGCTGCGGTATTACGACCACCCGAAGTTCGGTGTACTGGCCAGGGTGGTGCGCGTCGAGGAGAACGTCGAGGACGCCTCGGGCGACGGCGAATTACTCGGATACGGAACCTAGTAGCGCGTCGAGAAACTCGCCGGAACTCCCCGGTTCGTTCGCGGCATCGGCAACGGAAACGTCGAACGACACGGTCACGAACTTCGACGCAGACGATCGCGGATGGTGCAGGCCGAGTTCGCGCACCGCCGTCGAGATTTGCGCCGCGAAATCACGCACGCCCTCCTCGTCCGATGCATGCGAGAGCGCGACAAAAGACGCTCCCTGCGGTCGCGCCACGACGTCGCTCGCGCGGCGAAGGCAGCGACGAATCGCCTGCCCGACACGCCTCAGGCACGAATCGGCTGCGTGCCGGCCGAAGACGTCGACATAGGCCTCGAAGTCATCGAGCGTAAACGTGACAACCGACAACCGGCTCTGTTCCCGCGCTGCAACCGCCCAGTCGTGTTCGAAGACCTCGCGAAACGCGCGATCGTTCAACAGGCCGGTCACGGGGTCGTCCCGCGACAGGTCACGGATTCGTCGCTTGGCCTTGAGCAACGCATGGTGCGTCTCGGCGCCGTTGGCGCCGGCTGCCGAATTGCTGCCCCGCCAATACGCCGCGTAGTACCGCGCCGCGTCCTCCCCGCCCAACAGCACGGGTTTCAGGACCAGCAGGTATTCGCGACTGTTCGACTCGACCGGAAAGCTGGTTTCCTGCTGGGATCTGACCGACTCCGACACCTCGAGCGCCACTTCACGCCCTGCCAGATCCTCGATCACATCGGCGAAGGGCTGCTCGAGCACGTCATCGTCGGTGATACTGGCGAAAGCCGGGTTGGCGAGAGCGACGGGCCAGTCGGGCTGGTCGACGCACACGACGAGCAGCGGCTCGGCCGTGCCGGCCAGGACCTGTTCGAGCACGTTATGGTCGATTCCCGTCATGATCCTGTAATGATAGCGTCCGGAAGAAGCTCTGGAGTGTCGACATCGTCGCATTTCGGGCAGCTTCCGTGCTGGCGGCCACGGCATCGTGGATCGGTTGCTCGCCGCGCCCCGCCGCCGGGTTGACGACCATCGCGATGCAGGCGTAGTCGATATCGAGTTCGCGGGCTATCGAGGCCTCGGGCATCGCCGTCATGCCGACGAAGTCGGCACCGTCACGCTCGATGCGATCGATCTCGGCCGCCGTCTCGAGCCGTGGACCCTGCGTCGCGGCATAGGTCCCGCCATCGAGACAATCCACTTCGGCTTCTGCCGCGGCGCGCAGCAAGCCCCGCCGAAGACCACCCGTAAACGGCTCGGTAAAGTCGATGTGCTCGACGAGCGCTCGTCGCCCGTCGTAAATCGTGTGATCGCGGCCCCAGGTGTAGTCCAGCACCTGGTCCGGAATCGCAATCTGTCCCGCCTCGCGCACGTTCGTGATCACGCCCACAGTATTCAGCGCGATGATTGCGTCGGCACCCATCTTCTTGAGGGCGACGATGTTGGCGCGATAGTTGATGAAGTGCGGCGGCAACGACTGCCCGTCACCATGGCGTGCCAGGCACATGACCTCCGTCGTACCGAAGCAGACCCGGTGCACCGGCGCGGAGGGAAGTCCCCAGGCGGTCTCGACCTCGGTACCGCCGCCATGCGGGGCCAGCTGCTGCCAGCCGCTGCCGATCATCAGCGCGTATTTTCTGGACATTGTCTTT
>JANQGP010000296.1 GCA_028277265.1 Woeseiaceae bacterium
CGGCGAAGACGTACTGCGTGACGCCCGGATCGTCGGCGTAGGTGCCGTTCAGGTCGTCGCTGCACGCGACGAGGGCAACGCATGTGATGACCAGGAACAGTTTCGGTTTCGCCTGCATGATTTCGTCTCCCATCACCGGAAAACCTAAACGAAGCAGTCGCTTGTGCCATCGACAGTAATCGACACTTAGGGCCGATTAGCATGACTATTGCGGTGTACTATTGGCGCATGAGCCCATCCAACGGTCCCCAGCGCCGCCGTGGAGTTCGTGCATCCCGCGCGAAGCTCGTGCATGCCTTGACGTCGGCCGGATTTCGTACTCAGGCGGCACTTGCCGATCATATTGCCGACCTCGAAGGCCTCGAGACGCCGCCAAAGGACGTCATCAATCGCGTCTTTCGCGAGCTGGCGGTCGATCCGACGACGATCGAACGCGTCGCTCGCGCGCTGGGCGTCGAAGCCCACACGTTGTACAAGTCGGCCGACGAAAAAGGAGCTGTCGATGTCGAGCCGCCGAAACCTTCGAACAGAACGCTGATCGCCGTCGTCGCCGCGACCGTCGTCCTCGCGATCGCGATCGCTATCGGTTTCAGGTCCGAAGAACCGGCGCCGGTCGACGACGTCGATACGACCCCGGCTCCGCTCGGCATGGGCACGGCGACACTCGCCGTCATTCCGTTCGATGGCGACGATGACAACGCCTTTGCCAACGTGCTGCGCGGCACGCTGGAGCGCTACTTCAACGTCGCGCGACCTACTGCCGATGCGTTGACCCGCTCCCGTGATCCGGTTGAGGTTGCGCGGCGTCTTCGAACGGACGTCGTCATCGACGGCGAGTTTCTGCAGGTGGGGCGGCTCGTCGCCGTCCGCGTGTTTCTTTTCAAAGGCGGTGTGCGCCAGCAGGTCTGGGCCGACAGCGTGCCGGCCGTCGCACTGAACGAATCGCTTGCGGCAATGGCAACCGGGACGACGTTCGCCGTGCGCCAGGCTGTCGGCATGCCCGTGCCGGACGGTTCCGTCGGCCATTTCCCGCTGGCGCCGGTCCAGGACGACTACCTGGAAGGGGAGCGCCGTCTCGACGAGCCGTCGAACGAACTCAATGTAAAACGCGCGCAGGCGCGCTTCGAGTCGGCGTTGCGCAAGGACGCGAACTATGCCCGAGCTCACGCCGGCCTGTGCCAGACGTTGCTCGAGGAGTACTGGATGGACAGCGAGAATCGAGCGCTCGAAGATGCCCGGCTCGCCTGTGGCCAGGCGTTGCAGCTCGATCCCGACGGTCGTGTCGTTGCGGCGGCGCATGCACATTTCCTCCGCCGAACCGGTCGCAACGACGAGGCCATCGAGCTCTACAAGCGGACGATCGAGCGGTTCCCGAAGGATGCGGCTTCGCTGGGCGGCCTCGCGTCGGCCTTGCTCGATGCCTACCGCGAAGACGGTGACCGGGAACATTTGCTTGCGGCAAAACTGGCCGCCGCACGCGCCGCGGACATCGACCCTTACGTCTGGAAGCCGCTGTTCTTCCTCGCAACGATGGAGTGGTTCGATGGGAATGTCGGTGGCGCGATCGAGGCCAGCGAACGCGCTATCGCACGGCACGAGAACGAATACGTACTCGCGAACCTGGGTAGTTTCTATCTCTGTGACGGCGCGCTCGAGAACGCGCGCGACGCCTACGCGCGGGCCAGGGAGTTGAACCCGACCTCGTACGTCGGCGATGAGTTCCTGGGCCAGGCGCATTATTTTCTCGGTAACTTCGAGCTGTCCGCCGAGCTGCGGCAACGGGCGATCGACTCCGTGTCGAACGGCAATCCCGAGATTCACGAGATGTGGGGCAACCTCGGCGATTCGTACCGCCAGTCAGGCGTGACGGACAAGGCCATCGCGGCTTACACCCGCGCCGCCGAGATCGCGGAGCGCGATCACCTGCGCGGCACGATACCTGCCGACGACGACGCCGCGCGCGCCTATTACTACACGATGCTGGCCAATCTCGATCCCGACTCGGTCCCGAGCTCCGTGTTGCGCATCATTGACGACGAAATCGATGCGATCGCGGAAAAGCTGGTCGCCGCATCTGCGATGCGCCGCATGGCACAGACCTACCTCACGCGTAACGAGGTCGAAAAGGCGAAAGCGACGCTCGAACGCGCAACGGCCTCGTGCCGGGGTTATGCGCTGTTGCCCGACCTTACCGCGCTGCGTAGTACGCCGTAACGACGGGGTGCGCTGCAACCCGCTCGCGGTGCGCGGCCAGCGCCGGAGCGAGCCTTTCGACGATGTCTGTCGGAACGTGATCGAGCGTGCCGCTCGCGAGTGAGCGCGTCTGAATGAAAACCTTCAGGTCCGCGACCGTCAGTCGGCTGTCGGCAAAGTACTCACCGCCGCCGCGTTCGAGGAGTTCGTCGAGGCCCTTGATGAACGTCGTCAGCCAACCGGCGACAAGTTCTTCGCGGGCCGTCTTGAGTTCATCGTCTTCGAGGCCGAAGGTGGTGACGATGCGATGCAGCAGATCCTCGATTGCCTCCATCGGCTCATCGCAGAAGAACGCCTGCAGATCGTCTTCGGGGTACAGGCCAGCTTTCTTCCCGACATAGCGCAACATCGCATTTGTCTGCGTGACGCCCGTCCCGTCGATGTCCATTGTCGGCACTGAATTGAATCGCGCGCTTTCACGCGTCTCCATGAACTCCTGAAACGATATGCGATCGTCCTCGAACCCGATGCCGCCGTGATGCAGAGCGATACGAACCGGCTCGCCTCGGCCGCCATCGAAATCGAAGTACTTCAGTTTGATGTTTGTCATTGTTTTTCCTTGAAAGAGCACCGCTATTTCTAACAATATCAGTGAGTTAATGATATACTGTATGAATTCACAGTCTTCGAGTTGGGCTGCAGCACCTGGCCTGAGTTTTTTCGGGGATTTGGTTTCGTATTGATCTGGCTGGCAATAGCGCCAACGGATGGTATCTCGCGATCACGCAGGGATTCCCCATACTGCTCGGTGGCCTCGTGGCATTGGGGTTGTATTGTGGTGTTCGGCACAGATGATCACTGAATACTCACTTAGGCGTGTTGAAGACGGCGAAATCCTGATAAGGACCGACTACCGGGGGCAAGGCATCGGAACGTCATTGATGTCGACCGAGGCCTGAAAACCCGGCCCGCGTCTTGGCTGGCGCGGCACATTCGGTCAGTATGCCGGGTGTTACCACGGATTCAGGAGTCTCCCTATGCGTCAACTCGCCGTTC
>JANQGP010000450.1 GCA_028277265.1 Woeseiaceae bacterium
CAAGAGGGATTGATGGCACCGGGCCTGCGCGAAACGAAACGCATTGCAACGATGAAGCAAATCCAGGGAGCGGCGATCGAGCTGTTCGACAAACACGGCTTCGCGAACACGACGGTCGAGGAGATCGCGCACAGGGCAGGCGTCGGTCCGGCGACGATCTACCGCCATTTCGAGACCAAGGAACGCATCATCATCTGGGACGAATACGATGAGGGTTTCATGGATGCGATGCATTCACTCATTGCCGCCGAAGGACTGACGTCCGCGCTTCGGGCACTGTGCAAGGAGGTGGACGATGGCATGGACGACGAGCAGATCCAGCGAATCCGCGCCAGGAATCGCCTGGTGGAAACGGAGCCGGCGCTGCAAAAGGAATACGTCGCCACGGCTCACGAAATCGCAACGATGGTCGCGTCGGCACTCGCCGCTCGAGCGAATCGCACCGCCCCTTCGTCCGCTGACGTCGCCGTAGGACACGTCATCGCCGGACTCTTTCATGCGCTGATGTTGGAATGGGCAAACGACGAAAGTGGCGGCCGCAGCTTCGAATCCTTGTTGCAGGAGGCTCTTACCGCGATGCACAGCGAGCTGTTCCAGGAAAGCGCCCCTTGACGGGACCGCATGGACAAACGGAATTACAAGGACGTCTACCCGTCCGCGCCGATTCTCGATAGCGCCAAGGATGCGCGTGCGTCAGCGGCGGAACTGCTGACGCTGGAATACTTCGAGGCGAGGCCGGCCGCCATGCCGACCCGGGTATTCGATCAGCATCACATTCTTCTCAACCTGAAGGACGAGCCGCATCGTGTGGAGAACTGGCGGGATGGAGATCATCGCGACTTTACCTACCGCAAACACGAGATCATCGTCACGCCGGCGGGCATCGAAAGCGGATGGCGCTGGCACGCGAGGTCGAAGGTCATCGTCGTCACGCTCGATCCGGACAAATTCGAACGGTTTGCGCAAACGGAAGTCGGCGTTCTGCTCGCAGATGCTCAACTGAAGTCCTTGCCGCAATTCGAGGATCCGGATATATGCCATGCCGGAGTGATGTTGAGAGATGCACTGGCCAGCAAGGAACAGGGATCCGAGCTTATATTCGAAAGCCTCGCGCGAGTGTTTCTCGTCAAGCTCATTCAGAAGTACGGCCTCAGGGAAGAGGCGTACGCGTTCTCACGAAGCTTCACCGCCAGGCACTACAAGCGAGTGCTCGATTTCGTGGCGCAGAATTTCGGCAAGTCGATTCTCGTCGAAGACCTCGCACGTCAAGCGGCGCTCAGTCCTTCGCATTTCGCGCAGTTGTTCAAGCGGACGATCGGAATGAGTCCGATGCAGTTCGTCACGACCTACCGGGTCGAACAGTCCCGGAAGAAGCTCGCACAGCACGATACGCCGCTCATCGACATCGCGATGTCGTGCGGATTTGCCGATCAGGCCCATTTTTCGCGCGTATTCAAACAGGTAGAGGGACAAACGCCCTCGGAATACCGTGCGCGGCTGCTTTCCTAGCGATACCGGGTCCTCCGCGGAAATCTTCAAGCGTTCCGGAGGCTCGTTCAAGAGCCGCCCCGCGGCCCCCTGTAGATTGACAGTCATGCTCACCAGTCAATCGAAGAGGACAGCCATGAAGACGCTGCTTGCCGCTACCACCGTCGCCGCCATCCTGTTTACCAACGTCGCGGAGGGGGCCATGAAGAAACGCGTTACGTTCGAAAGCGCCGGCCAGGCCCTTGCCGGCGACCTGTATCTGCCCGATACGTTCAACGAAGGTGATCGACTGCCGGGCGTCGTGGTTACCGGTGCCTGGATGACCGTCAAAGAGCAAATGGCGGGCACCTATGCGGCCGAGCTCGCGGATCGCGGCTACGCTGCGCTGGTTTTCGATTTCCGCGGATGGGGCCGGTCGCCCGACAAGATCCGGTATCTCGAAGACCCGGTACGCAAGACCGCGGACATCAACGCCGCGGTCAACTTTCTCGCCACTCGTCCTGAAGTCGATTCGGCCCGGATTGCCGGGCTTGGGATATGCGCATCGGCGGGCTACATGAGCGACGCAGCGCTGCAGAACGCCAACATCAGAAGCCTCGCCCTGGTTGCACCCTGGCTCCATGACGCGGACATCGTCGCTGCGGTTTATGGCGGCGAAGACGGCGTGACTCGCCTGATCGAGATCGGCCGAAACGCCGCGCAAGCCGACGAGCCGGTCATTCTCGAAGCGGCAAGCACGACCAACGAGAGTGCCGTGATGTACCGGGCCCCGTACTACACCGAATCCGATCGCGGGCTGATTCCCGAGTTCGACAACAAGTTCAATGCCGCTTCCTGGGAAGGCTGGCTGACGTACGATGCTATCCGGACGGCCGGCAAGCCCGACAAACCGACTTTGCTCGTGCATTCGGAGGCCGCTGCCATTCCGCAAGGCGTGGAGAAATACGCGAGTCTCATGGGCGATAACGCCGCGGCACTATGGTTGCCCGAGACGACACAGTTCGATTTCTACGACCGCGCTGTTGTCGTGGAGACTTCAGCGGACGCGGTGTCCGCGCATTTCGAGCGGACGCTGAAGTAGGGCGAATTTCCATGAACAAGACAGTTAAAGGACTTCTGATCATGGCGCTTCTTTCGACCAACGCCGCAACCGGCGAAACCCGATCGCCCGACGTTGCCGCCATCAAAACCATCGTCGAGAGCGTTGCCGTGCTGGCGGACAGCGGCAGCTTCGAGGCCCTGGAGAAACTCTACGCCGACGAGATACGCGTGGACTACACATCATTGTCGGGCGGCGAGCCCGAACTCAAGAGTCCCCGGGCACTGATGAACGAATGGGCCGGCGTCCTGCCCGGCTTCGAGCGAACCCGCCATGAAATCTCGAATATCGAAGTGACCGTGACGGCCACGAGCGCGGTTGTCACTGCCGATGTTGTCGCGGACCACCATGTAGCAGGGCTCTTTTGGCAAGTCGCGGGCAACTACCGATACGAACTCGCCGATACCGGTGACGGCTGGCGCATCGCCGCCGTGACGTTCAACCTGCAAAGCGAGCAAGGCACACGAGACGTATTCGGTCCCGCCATCGAGAATGCGGCTGCGAGTCCGCCTCCGTATCTGAAGCGTCAGCAAACCGCGGAGGTCGTGCGGGCCTTTCTCGCCTCGCTGGAAGAAAAGGACATGGACAGGCTCGCGTCCCTGTGGGCCGACGATGCCGTGCAGGACATGCCCTATTCACCGGAAGGCCACCCCAAACGCGTGGTCGGCCGGGAAAACCTGGTGGATCTGTACTCGGGCTGGCCGGCCAGCAGCGGAGCAGCGGACTTCACGTCACAACTCGTCGTCTATCCGATGCAGGATCCGGAGACGGTCTTCGTGGAGTTCAAGGGGGACGTGGAGGTCGTCCCGACCGGGCGCCGCTACGAACAGGCTTACGGCGGCCTGTTTCACGTGGTCGACGGAAAGATCAGGCTGTTCCGCGAGTATTTCGACCCGGCGCCCTTCGCCTGGGCATTCGGCATGGACGAAGAGTAGCCTGGCGGCTCCACACATTGCATAACGGCGTGTGACACCTTGTAACAAAGTGATGCAGGCGCGCTTGACTCCGTCATTCGGCCCTATACTCCCTTGCTGACAAAAACGAGAGAGCCGTCATGGCCGAGCGCACGGACAAGCAGATCTTCACCGGCATCGTGTTCACGATCGTCGTCGGCGCCCTTGTTTCATGGGCCGGCAGCGACGGCGGAGACCGCTTCGGCGCGCTCCCGGTGTTCGCGATGTGCGGTGCGCTCGCGTTCCTGGTCAACTGGGCGGTCTTCGTGCCGTCGGCCATCAGGAAGACCGAGCATTACTACGACCTCACCGGCGGCATCACCTACATCACCGTCATCGCCGTCGCCGTGTGGCTGTCACGGCCGCTCGATCTGCGCTCGGCGATCGTGGCCGGCATGGTGCTCGTCTGGTCGATTCGTCTCGCCTCGTTTCTGTACCTGCGGATTTCGCGCGCCGGCAAGGACAGCCGCTTCGACACGATGAAGCACCGGCCCGTGCGCTTTTTCCTGGCATGGACGCTCCAGGGACTGTGGGTGCTGCTGACGGCTGCCTGCGCGCTGGCCATCATCACGGGCGGGAATCGCGAGCCGCTCGGCATCATCGGCTACATCGGCATCGCCGTCTGGATCATCGGCATGCTGATCGAAATCATCGCGGACCGCCAGAAATCCGCCTTCCGGGCCGATCCGGCCAACGAGGGCAGGTTCATCAACACGGGGCTGTGGTCCTGGTCCCGGCACCCGAACTACTTCGGCGAGATCGTGCTCTGGACGGGCATGGCGATCATTGCCATCCCGGTGCTCCAGGGCTGGCAATGGGCGACGCTGATCTCGCCGCTGTTCGTCTTCCTGCTGCTGACGAGGGTCAGTGGCGTGCCGCTGCTCGAGGC
>JANQGP010000471.1 GCA_028277265.1 Woeseiaceae bacterium
GACGCGGCAGGGTATGCGGCACCTTCAAGAAAAACGTCAACAACAATGAAAATTCTCATTCTCGGCGCAGGTCAGGTCGGCTCGTCCGCGGCTTATCACCTGTCACGTGAGGAAGCCAACGAAGTCACTGTCGTCGATCGGCGGCCCGACGTTCTTCGCGAATTGCAGGATCGCCTCGATATACGCACCGTCGTCGGCCATGCCGCGTATCCCGAAGTGCTCGAGCGTGCCGGCGCGTCAGATGCCGACATCGTCGTCGCGCTGACGGACTCCGACGAGACCAACATGGTGGCGTGCCAGGTCGCCTACACGCAGTTCCGTACGCCAACGAAGATCGCGCGCATTCGCTCCGCGGAGTACATGAATGCGAACAAGCTGTTCACGCAGGACGCGATTCCGATCGACGTTCGCATCAGCCCCGAGCAGCTCGTCTGTACTTTCGTCGAACAGCTCATTCTCTATCCCGGCTCTACTCAGGTGCTGGATTTCGCCAACGGCCGTGTCCGCCTCGTCGGCGTGAAGGCCGACCGCGACGGCCTGCTCGTCGGGCAGCGCATCGCGACACTCAAGGACCATATCCCGAATACGGAGGCCCGTATCGCGGCGATCTACCGGCAGGGCAACGCCATGCTGCCTGACGGCGACACGGTCATTCAGGAAGGCGACGAAGTCTTCTTCATCGCCGACCGCAAGGACATTCGCGTGTTCATGAGCGAGATGCGCCGCCTCGAGGATCCGGTGCGCCGCGTCGTCATCGCGGGCGGCGGCAACATCGGCATGCGCCTGGCCAAGGCGCTCGAGCAGACCAATCAGGTCAAGATCATCGAGCACAGCCAGCAGCGCGCCCGCTACATTTCCGAGCAGCTCAACAAGGCTATCGTCCTGGTCGGCGATGCCGCCGACGAAGAGCTGCTGCTCGAAGAGAACATCGACAACGTCGACGTCTTCTGCGCACTGACGAACTCCGAAGAAGCGAACATCCTGAGCTCGATGCTCTCGAAGCGCCTTGGCGCACACAAGGTCATGGCGCTGATCAACCGTGCCGCGTACGTCGATCTCGTCGAGTCCGGCAGCATCGACATCGCAATCTCCCCGCAACAGGTGACGATCGGTTCACTGCTCGCACATGTCCGCCGCGGTGACGTCGTCAAGGTTCATTCCCTGCGGCGCGGCGCGGCCGAGGCGATGGAGGCCATTGCGCACGGCAGCGAAGAAAACTCCCAGGTGGTCGGCCGCGCGATCGAGGACATCGAGCTGCCGAAAGGCACGGCGATACTGGCCATCGTCCGCGACGACCGGGTGATGATCGCGCATCACGACATCGTGATCGAAGCAGATGACCACGTCATCCTCTTCATGACCGACCGTCGCAAGATCGAGCGGCTCGAGAGCCTGTTCCAGGTCGACGTTTCGTTCGTGTAGATGAACTGGACCGTCGTACAACGCATCCTCGGGCTGTTGCTGATGATGTTCAGCCTGACGATGCTGCCGCCGATTCTTTTCAGCATCTACTACAACGACCAGTCCTGGCTGCCCTTCGTCGAGGGTTTCGCCATAACACTGGCCGCCGGCCTGCTCTGCTGGCTGCCGGTACACCGGGTCCGCAAGGAGCTGCGGCTGCGCGACGGCTTCCTCGTCGTCGCGGCGTTCTGGACGGTTCTCGGCACGGCCGGCGCCGCGCCCTTGTATTTCTCCGACGTGCTGTCCCTGACGTTCACCGACGCCGTCTTCGAGTCGATGTCCGGGCTGACGACGACCGGCGCCACGGTGCTGACCGGGCTCGACGACTTACCCGTTTCGATTCTCTATTACCGCCAGCAGCTCCAGTGGCTAGGCGGTATGGGTATCATCGTCCTCGCCGTCGCCGTTCTGCCCATGCTGGGCGTCGGCGGCATGCAGCTCTATCGGGCCGAAGCGCCCGGTCCGGTCAAGGACTCGAAGCTGACCCCGCGCATCACCGAGACCGCGAAAGCCCTGTGGTACGTCTACCTCGCGTTCACGATCGCCTGCATGATCGGCTACCGCCTGGCCGGCATGGGCTGGTTCGACGCGCTGTGCCATGCGTTCTCGACGGTCGCGATCGGGGGCTTTTCGACCCACGATGCGAGCATGGCGTATTTCGACAGTGCGGCCGTGGACTTCGTCGCCGTGTTCTTCATGTTCGTTGCCGGCATCAACTTCTCGCTGCACTTTTTCGCGTGGCGCTACGTATCCATCAAGCACTACTTCCAGGACCCGGAGTTCCGCGCGTACAGTTTCATGCTCTTCGCGCTGTCGACAATGGTGATCGGCTCACTGTTCCTGTACCGGGGCTTCGATGACCCTTACGGCACGTTCAGGGACGGCCTGTTCCAGGCGGTTTCGATCGGGACGACCACCGGCTTCACGACCGAGGACTTCGCGATGTGGCCCGCGGCCCTCCCGGCGTTGCTGATCTTCTCGAGTTTCATCGGCGGGTCGGCCGGATCGACGGCCGGCGGTATCAAGGTGATCCGCTGGTTACTCGTCTACAAACAGGGCGTGCGCGAGATCGTACGCCTCGTGCACCCGAGCGCCGAGATCCCGGTCAAGCTCGGAAACAAGGGCGTGCCCTACCGCGTCGTCGACGCCGTCTGGGGATTCTTTTCGGTGTACATCATCATCTTCGGCGTGATGCTGCTGGCCATGATGTCGACCGGCCTCGACCAGGTAACGGCGTTTTCGGCCGTCGCCGCGACGCTCAACAACCTTGGCCCGGGTCTCGGCGACGTCGCCTCCGGTTTCATGTCGCTGAGCGACACCGCCAAGTGGATATCGATTGCGGGCATGCTGCTTGGCCGCCTCGAGATCTTCACGCTGCTCGTCCTGATTACGCCGACCTTCTGGCGAACCTGATCGATGGGCCCCGAAGGAGACGGCAACACGCTGGACCGCATAAGCGCAGCCACGGGCCGGGCAGCGGCGTGGCTGACGCTGCTCATGGTGATCGTCACGTTCATCGTCGTGGTCATGCGCAGGTTTCTCGACGTCGGCTTCATCTGGGTGCAGGAATCCGTGGTCTGGATGCACGCCGTCGTCTTCATGCTCGGTGCGGCTTATACGCTGCGCAACGAAGAGCACGTGCGCGTCGACGTGTTCTATCGGGCGATGAGCCCTGAACGTCGCGCCTGGGTCGACCTGATCGGCGTCGTGATTTTCCTGCTGCCCGTGTGCGTGTTCCTCGGCTGGAAGTCCTTCGACTTCGTCACCCAGTCGTGGAGCATTCGCGAAGCGTCGCGGGAATCCGGCGGGCTGCCGTACCCGTTCATCCCGATGCTCAAATCGGTCCTGCTGCTGATGCCGGTCGCTGTCGCATTGCAGGGGCTGTCGCTGTTCCTTCGCTCACTGCGAACGATCCGGGGCTGCTAGGGATGGAATGGATCGCCGCACTGCTGTTCCTGACCGTCATTGTCGTCCTGCTCGCCGGCTTCCCGGTCGCCTTCACGCTGGGCGGTACGGCGCTGATCTTCGCGGGTTTCGGCGTCGTCACGGGCACCTTCAGCGAGGCGTTGTTGCTGGGGCTGCCGAACCGCGTGTTCGGCATCATGACCAACGAGACGCTCGTCGCGGTGCCGTTGTTCGTCTTCATGGGCGTCACGCTCGAACGCGCCCGCATCGCCGAGGAACTGCTCGAAACGCTGAGCAGCCTGTTCGGCAGGTTGCGTGGCGGTCTCGGCATTTCGGTCACGCTGGTCGGCATGCTGCTCGCCGCAAGCACCGGCATCGTCGG
>JANQGP010000473.1 GCA_028277265.1 Woeseiaceae bacterium
CCGCTTCGAGTCGACGATCGTCAACCTGCAGACCGTCAGCGAAAACCTGGCAGCCTCTCGTGGCCGCATCCAGGATGCTGACTTCGCAGCCGAAACCGCCGCGCTCACCAAGGCACAGATCCTGCAGCAGGCCGGCGTAGCCGTCCTTTCGCAGGCGAACGCCCAGCCGCAGCTCGCACTGAGCCTGCTGCAGTAAGGGCTGACGTAGGACACCTGAGGAGGGCGGCAGGGACGCTGCCCTCCAAGGTTCAGGAGAAGTGACATGTCTGATCAGGACGTCAGGAACATCTCCGCCGCCACGGGTAGCTACCCGGCATTGAGGCCAGGTGGTGAGCCTGTGAGCCGAAGCGGCAAGCAGGCGGCTGTGGCCGGCAAGAATGTGCCGGAGAACACCCGGCCGGACACGGAACGGCTCGTTCAGGAGCTGAACGTCGCGTCCCAGAGTATCGGGCGCGATTTGCGTTTCGAGGTGGATCTCGAAAACGGGCGCTCGGTCATCCAGGTGCTCGATCGGGAAACCGGCGAGATCATTCGCCAGATTCCGCCGGAAAACGCGAAGACCTACGTATCGGACATCGGCGACGTGGCGCTCCGGCTCTACGACGCGAGAGTCTGACGAGGAACCAAGGACCGGCCGGCGGGAAGTGGCACGGATCTTGTAGGTACAGGGGAAGACCACGGCGACGCTGCTCGTTGAGGCGGCGGCGACGGCAATGATTGCAGATAAGAGAACCAGGTATGCCCAGTATCGTTTCAACAGGAATCGGATCCGGCCTCGATATTGCCGGAATCGTGCAGTCATTGGTTGCGGCAGAGGGGCAGCCCGTGGAGACCAGAATCGCACAACAGGAATCGCGCGCTCAGGCCAAACTCTCGGCGTTTGGCAGCCTGAAGTCGGCGCTCTCCGATTTTCGCGACAAGCTGGACACCATGAGGACGCTCGAGAAGTTCCTGTCGCGTAAGGCTTCATCGGGCAACGAAGACCGTTTCACGGTATCGGCGGGTACGAACGCTCTGCCGGCAAGCTACGATCTCGAGGTCGTTCAACTCGCACAGGCCCAGAAGCTGACGTCGGGCGCGTTCGTCGATGCCGATGCGGTCGTCGGTACCGGCACGCTCACGATTCAGATCGGTGCCGAAACGATGGACCTTACGATCGACGGCACCAACAGCACGCTGGCCGGTATTCGCGACGCCATCAACGCGGCGACGGACAATCCCGGTGTGTCGGCCACGATCGTCAACGCCAATAGCGGCAGCTACCTGATCGTTACCGGCGAGGCGACGGGAGCGGCGAATTCGATCACGATCTCGCAGGCCGGCGGCGACGGCGGCCTGAGCGCGCTCGAGTACGATCCGGGCATGGGCCTTACATCGATGACCGAGTCGATCGCGGCCCAGGACGCACTGGTCCGCATTGACGGCCTCGACGTAATGAGCGAGTCGAATACTATCGCCGGTGCGGTGCAGGGCGTTACGATCAACGTCCTCGAGGACTCTGGCGGGGGCACTGACGCCTTGCTCGTCGAAAACGACGATCAGGCGGCGAAAGACCTCGTGTCCGGTTTCGTCGAGAGCTACAACGCGCTCGTCAACATCTTCGACAACCTGACGTCTTACGACGCGGAAAACGAGATTGCTGCACCGCTCGTGGGCGATTCGACGTTGCGCGGCATTCGCGACCAGATTCGACGCGAACTCAGCGTCGGCGTCGAGGACCTGGATGCGACGTTTTCGACACTCAGCGAGGTCGGTGTCGAGGTGCAGCTCGACGGCACGCTGAACCTGAACACCGAACGTCTCGATACCGTCGTTGCCGAGGACTTCGTGAAGTTCGGGCAGCTCTTCTCGACGACCGATGGATTCGCGACGCGGCTGTACGACCTGACGGACGGCTACCTGAGCAGCGACGGGATCATCGAGTCGCGAACCCAGGGCCTCACGGCCACGATCGACGGATACAGTGACGATCGCGAGGCACTCAACGACCGGCTCGCGTCGCTGGAGACACGGCTTCTGCGGCAATTCAATGCGCTGGACTCGTTGCTGGCCCAGCTGACTTCGACCAGCAATTTTCTGACACAGCAGCTGAGCACTTTGCCTGGCGCCGGTAACCAGGAAAGCAGCTAGGACCGTAAAGGAATAGACCCATGCACCCAGCCAGTGGCGAAAACGCCCTTCAGCAGTACCAGCAAATCGGGATGCGCAATACGGTCGGCGAGTCGTCACCGCATCGCCTGATCCAGATGATGATGGAACATGCGTTGTCGAAGATGAACTTTGCTCGCGGTTTCATCGAGCGTGGCCAGGTTGCCGACAAAGGCAAGGCCATCGGTGATGCGATCGGCGTCATCAACGGTCTGCAAGCCAGCCTCAATCACAAGGCTGACGAACGCATGGCGGCGAATTTCGATTCCCTGTACGCCTACATGATGCGTCGTTTGCTCGAAGCCAATCTGCACAACGACGTCGCAATCATCGACGAAGTCGCCGTACTCATGAGCGAACTCAAGGAAGCCTGGGACGCGATCGCGGAGGAGGCAGACGCGGTTGCCGACCAGCCGGAGAGCAAAGGGAGGCCATGATGGTAGCCAACCGAGCCGCCGCGGAAATCGGCCCCGGCCGGATAGCCCGCGAAATGGCGGAGCATATGGAAGAACTCGCCGCGAAAGGACAATGGAGCGGCGTGGAACACATCGTGATCCGACTCCGCTCGGTCGTTCTCGAGGTGCCCGAGGGTGAACGGCGCGAGGTCATGCAATTCGTGAATTATTGCCTCGAGCGCGTGCGCACAGAGGCGCTGTCGTCGCGCGGCGAAGTGACGGGCAAACTGTCGGAGATCCGGCGAGGCCGCGATGCAGCGCGTGCTTACGGCGGGTCGCTGACGCGACGCCCGGCATCCGAAACGGAATTGCGTTAGCAGGCTGCTAGGCAAGAGATCCGGATTACGTTAAATTTGCGGCCAATTGTGACCGTGGTCACAAAGCCGCTGCATCATTGCGTCTATGCTAGCCGCAAGTCGAGCTGCACGATAGGTTCAGACAGAGGACTGGCATGTCATCGCAACGAGCATCCCTGGGGAGAGTGCTGATTCTGGACGCGGATCCGGACCGCGCGACGCAACTCGTCGATCGCCTGCATTTTCTCAATTACGATGCCGTCGCTGCGGCCGCCGATGCTGCCGCCGGGCAGTTCGATTCGGACCGGAACGCCGCGGTCATAGCCGGAAATCTATCCGGCGGCTATCAGGATCTGTCGCTGGCGGTGCGGGAGCGGAATCCCGACCTGCCTTTTCTGTGCCTGCCCGAGGCGTTCGATACGCTGACCGACAACGGCCCCAACTGGCCGCTCGAGACGCCGCTGCGACGGGCTCAGCTGCAACGTCTCCTGCAACGCGCCATCCGTTTCCAGGGCCAGGATCGCCGCCGGCGAATCACCGGGACGTCGAGGTCGATCCGCGACGTGCGCCGTCTGATCGAGCAAGTTGCCGATTTTGATACGAACGTCCTGATTACGGGTGAGTCCGGCACGGGCAAGGAACTCGTCGCCCGTACGATTCACGAGCTGTCGGACCGAGCGGACAAGCCGTTTGTGCCGATCAACTGCGGCGCGATACCCCCTGAGCTCCTCGAGAGTGAGCTGTTCGGCCACGAAAAAGGCGCCTTTACGGGCGCGATCACATCCAGGACCGGTCGCTTCGAGCTGGCCGAGGGCGGCACGCTGTTCCTCGACGAAATCGGAGACATGAGTCTCGACATGCAGGTCAAACTGTTGCGTGTCCTCCAAGAGCGTACGTTCGAGCGCGTCGGCAGCGGCCAGCTGCGCGACTGCGATGTCCGCATTGTCGCGGCGACGCACAGGGATCTTCCGGCCGCGGCCGAGGCCGGCGAGTTTCGCGAAGACCTCTACTATCGACTCAACGTGTTCCCGATCGTCATGCCGCCGCTGTTCAAGCGCGTGTCGGACCTTCCCATGCTCCTCAATGAGCTGCTGGTCACCCACACGGGCGACGAACAGGGGGAGCTGCGCGTCAGCGAAGAGGCGATGCGAGTCCTCGCAGGCTATCGCTGGCCCGGCAATATCCGCGAGTTGTCGAACCTCGTCGAGCGCCTCGCTATCATCAAGCCGGAAGGCACGATCGAGATCGACGATCTCCCGCCCAAGTACCGCGAGGCACAGCCCGAGGTCCCGGCCGAATCGAACAACGTCGCCGAAGCCATGCGCAGGACGAGCGCGAATCTCAAGCAGGCGCTGCAGACCGTCGAGCAGGAGTTGATCGGTCAGGCGATGGAGGCATCCGACGGGGTCGTGGCGCAGGCGGCCCGCCTGCTCAACATGCGCCGCACGACGCTGGTCGAGAAGATCGGCAAGTACGGCCTCGCCTGAGCGCGCCGCGCCGCAGCGCCCGAAATCCGTCACCGAACCCGCGTCGTCGGATTATTGACGCTCGATTGAGGCGACGGGTATTCGCTAACCCAATGAAATAAATAGAAAAAAGGTTCTGGCACGCAACTTGCAGAACATCCGGCAGAGACATTGATATCCGTCGGAGGACACCTTGGCATCACAGAGCTTGCAAACGCAGCAACTGCAGAGTGCGTTCCAGGTATTCAATCACCAGTCGGAATTGCTGGAGGAGTCCTACCGCGACCTGCAGGACACGGTCGCGGGGCTGACGCGGCGCCTGCGTGCTGCGCAGCGCGGGCGCCTGGCTGAACTCGCCAGCAAGGAGCGGCTCAGCCGTCGCCTCGCGGACCTGCTGGAGAGCCTGCCCGGCGCCATCATCGTCATCGACGCCGACGGCGTGGTCCGGCAGCAGAACAGCGAGGCCGGCGACCTGCTGCACCCGCCGTTGATCGGCCAGGCATGGGCCTCCATCGTGCGCCGCGAAGTGAGCACCGGCGGAAGCCAGGACGGCAATATACAGCTGCGCGACGGCCGATGGTTCAGCCTGTCGCGACGGACATTGAAAAGCGGTTCCGGGGAAATCCTGCACCTCAAGGACGTGACCGAAGAACGGCAGCTATCCGAGCTGCGGCAACGCAACGAGCGACTGAGGGCGATCGGTGAAATGACAGCGGAATTCGCACACCAGGTACGCACGCCGCTTGCGTCCGCGATGCTCTACGCAGGCCAGCTCAGCACGGATACGCCCGGACAGGAACGGGTCGTCGGCAAGATCGTCGAAGGCCTGAATGATCTGAAGCGTATGGTCAACGACATGCTCGGTTTCGCCGCCGGAGCCAGACGAGCGCACGAGCAGGTCAACGTTACGGCATTGCTGGCCGACGTACGCGACAGCATCGATGGCCAGCTCAAGGCCGGTACGACGGTCGGCGTTTCGGTGTCCGATGCCGATCTTTGCGTTGCGGCAAACCGCGACGCGCTCAAGGGCGCCCTGCTCAATCTCGTGACGAACGCGGACCAGGCCGCCGAAGGCCCGGCGCGGATCCTGTTGCATGGCCATCGCTTCAGCGATTCGGTTCACCTCTGCGTGACCGATGACGGTCCCGGTATCGACGAAGACGTCAAGCCGCGACTTTTCGAGCCATTCTTCACGACCCGCCCTCAGGGTACCGGGCTTGGTCTCGCCGTGGTCAAGGCCGTCGTAGCGGCGCACGACGGCGACGTCGCGGTGCACACGTCCGACCTTGGCACGAACTTCAGCCTGCAACTGCCCGCCGAGCGCCGGGAGAGCTGACGTGGCGACGCCGGCCGTACTGATTGTCGAGGACGACGCCAAGCTGCGAGAAGCGCTGTTCGATACGTTGAACAGCGACGACATGCCGGTGCTCACAGCCGACGACGGCGTGGCAGCGCTCGACATCCTGGAGCGCGAACATGTCGGGTTGGTCGTAACGGACTGGCAAATGGCGCCGATGGACGGCATCACGTTACTCGGCAGGATTCGCGAGGACTACCCGAATCTCCCCGCGGTGCTCATGACGGCGCACGGGACGATCGAGAATGCCGTCGATGTCATGCGCAACGGCGCCGCCGACTACCTGGTCAAGCCTTTCGCCGCCGAGGAACTCAGGAACATCGTCGGCAAGTACATCGGCGAAGACGAAGCCGATGGCGACCTCATCGCGGCCGACCCGGCGACGCAGGACCTGTTGAAGGTCGCGAAGCGGGTTGCGCGCACCGAGGTGACCGTGACCATCAGCGGCCCGAGCGGCTGCGGCAAGGAGGTTTTTGCCCGCCATATCCACAGTCACTCGTCGCGCCGTGACCGTCCGTTCATCGCGATCAACTGCGCCGCAATTCCGGAGAGCATGCTCGAAGCTGTATTGTTCGGCTACGAGAAAGGCGCGTTCACCGGTGCGACGGGGTCGCATGCCGGCAAGTTCGAGCAGGCCAACGGCGGTACCTTGTTGCTGGACGAGATTTCCGAGATGGATCTCGGTCTCCAGGCGAAGCTGCTGCGCGTTATCCAGGAAAAGGAAGTGGAACGCATCGGCGGTCGACAGGTAATCCCGCTCGACGTGCGTGTCCTTGCCACGACCAACCGCGATCTTCGACGGCACGTTTCCGCGGGCGGGTTCCGTGAGGATCTCTATTACCGACTCAGCGTCTTCCCGCTGCACATTCCGGCGCTCGCCGAGCGACCGGGGGACATCCTGCCGCTCGCCGAGCGCGCTGTCCGGCAGTACGGCCCGGGTGCGATCACGATCGGCGATTGCGCGCGCGAGGCGCTGTGTGACTACCCCTGGCCCGGCAACGTTCGCGAACTCGAGAACGTCATGCAGCGTACCTTGATCCTGCTGTCGGGCAACGAACTCAAGGCGGCCGACCTCGTTTTCGAGGAAACCGCCGACGCCGTCGACACGAACGGGGCAGACCTCAGCGAAGGGCTTCGCAATCGCGAATTCCAGCTCATCCTCGACGCATTGAAGACACACACCGGCAAGCGCAGCGACGTTGCGAAGGCGCTCGGCATCAGCCCGCGCTCCCTGCGATACAAGCTCGCGCGCATGCGTGAAGCCGGTATTGCCATTCCGGGAGAATCCGCATGAACACGATCAGCGCAGACCATCTGCTCAGCCAGATTCGCACCATGGGCCGGGAATTGCGACCGCCGGAGTCGGCCTCGCAAGCGGCAAGGCCGGAAGGGCCCGACTTCGGTGCGATGCTCAAGACGACGGTCGACGCCGTCAACGATGCGCAGAAGTATTCCAGTGAGCTCAAAACGGGCTTCGAGGCCGGCACGACGGACAAAAGCCTGGCCGAGGTGATGATCGCCTCGCAGAAGGCGAGCCTGTCCTTCCGCGCAGTAACCGAGGTCCGCAACAAGCTGATCACCGCGTACCAGGACATCATGAACATGCCGGTCTAGACCCGGAATAACGAACCAGGAAACGTAAGAACATCATGGAAACCGGAACCGTCATCGAATCCACCGCCGTCGACACGAGCCAGCTGAATCTCGCCAGCGTACTCCGTATCCCGGCGGTTCGGCAGATCATGCTGCTCATCGGCGTCGCCGCCGCCGTCGCCGTCGGCTTTGCCGTTGCGCTTTGGTCGCAGTCGCCGGGCTACCGCCAGCTTTACGGCGATCTCGGGGCGCCGGAAGCGACAGCCGTGGCGGATGCGCTGCAGTCGGCCGGCATCGATCACAAGATCGGCGCCACGGGCGCGATTCTTGTTGCCGAAGCGCAGCTGCATGCCGCACGGCTCGAGCTCGCATCGCAGGGCCTGCCCAACAGTACCGGCACGGGCATGGACCTGATGCAGGAACAATCCAGCTTCGGTGTGAGCCAGTTCATGGAGAACGCGCGCTATCAGCATGCGCTCGAAGCCGAGCTTGCGCGCACGATTTCGAGCCTCGGTGCCGTACGTGAGGCGCGTGTGCACCTGGCAATGCCGAAACAGAGCGCGTTCATTCGCGACAACAAGGGCGCGAGTGCCTCCGTCCTGCTGCATCTTTTCGGTGGCATGGGACTCGAAGCGGATCAGGCGTCCGCGGTCGTGCACCTCGTCGCTTCGAGCGTACCGAATCTGCACGCCGACGACGTGACGCTGATCGACCAGCACGGGCGCTTGTTGAGCTCGGGCGCCGAGCAGGCGGCGAGTGCCCAGGCGGCCACGCAATTCAAGTACTCGCGTCAGCTCGAGGACACCTACAAGAAGAGTATCGAGGATATTCTCACGCCGCTCGTCGGTGTCGGCCGGGTGCGCGCCGAAGTGTCGGCGGACATCGACTTCACGTATACCGAAGAAACCAGCGAGATCTTCGATCCGAATCGCACTGTCGTGCGCAGTGAGCAGACCAGCGAGAACCAGAGCAACAGTTCCGGTGCGCTGGCGGGCGGAGTGCCCGGGGCGCTGAGCAATCAGCCGCCGCAAGCCGCCGAAGCAGAGCCCGTCGCCTCCGAGCAGGAACAGGTCTCGCCGCGCAACAGTTCGCGCAGCAGCACCCGAAACTACGAAGTCGACCGCACGATCCGCCATACGCGGCCACAGTCCGGCGCAGTCCGCCGGCTTTCCGTCGCCGTATTGATCGACGATACGCCGATCGAGGGTGAGGAAGCACAGACGACGCTGTCCGAGAGCGACATCGAGCGCTACACGGAGCTCGTCAAGCAGGCTGTCGGTTTCGACGAGGCGCGTGGTGACACGGTCGTGGTTCTCAACGAGGCGTTCCGCGCCGTGGCACCGTTGGAAGAGGTGGCGCCGCCACCGCTGTGGGAGCGCCCTGCGCTCGTCGATGCGATGAAACAGGTTCTCGGCGCCATACTCGTACTCGCGATTGCGTTCGGCATCGTTCGACCGATGCTGCGCAACGTCCTGTCGGGAGGAGGCGGCTCCGCCGGCCAGGTCGTCGGTGCAGGCGGGGAACTGCGGGCAGGCGGCGGTGGCCGGCTCGCGGGCGGCGGCGTCGCCGCGATCTCGGGGCCCAGCTATGACGAAAAGGTCGCGGCCGCGAAGAACCTGACGGGGCATGACCCCGCCCGCGTCGCCCAGGTAGTCAAGCGATGGATTGCAACCAATGAGTAGCGTGGCTCAGGCAATGAACGGTACGGAGCGGGCCGCGCTGCTGCTCATGACCCTCGGTGACCTCGAGGCCGCCGAGGTGCTGAAATACATGGGCGCCGACGAGGTTCATCGTATCGGCAGCGCGATGGCGAACCTCAAGAGTGTCAGCCGCAACGACGCCGACGCCGTGCTCGACATCTTCATCATCGATGTCGAGGATCAGACGGCACTCGGCATGGACACCGAGAATTACGTCCGCAAGCTGCTGGGCAATGCGTTCGGTGCTGCAAAAGCCAACGCGTTCATCGAGCGCATTGTCACGGGCGATGAAGCCCAGGGGCTCGATGCACTCAAGTGGATGAGTTCTCGCGAAGTCATAGACATCGTCCAGGAAGAGCATCCGCAAATCATCGCAATCGTGCTTGCCTACCTCGACCCGGCCACGGCAGCCGAAGTCATCGACCTGCTGCCGGAGGAAATCCGCGCCGACATCGTCATGCGCGTCGCGCGATTGACCGATATCCAGCAAAGCGCACTGGCGGAGATCGAAAGTCTGATTGCCAGCAAGTCCGGCGATGCCCGTCGGGGCGGCACGCGCAAGGTCGGCGGAGACAAGGTTGCGGCCAGTATCGTCAATGCACTCAAGCCGGAAAACGGCGAGAAGCTGCTCGAGCAGATCAAGGAGAAGAACGAGGAACTGTCGCAGCGCATCGAAGACATGATGTTCGTCTTCGAAACACTGCTCGAAGTGGACGATCGAGGTATCCAGGCGCTGCTGCGCGAAATCTCGAACGACCTGCTCGTGGTCGCGCTCAAGGGTTGCGACCCCGAGATCAGCGACAAGATCATGGGCAACATGTCGAAACGCGCTGCAACGCTGCTTCGCGAAGACATGGATGCCAAGGGTCCGATGAAGCTCAGCGACGTCGAGGCGGCGCAGAAGGAGATTCTGGACGTCGCGCGCCGCCTGGCAGACGCAGGCGACATCAACCTCGGCCGCGGCGGTGAGGAGTATGTCTGAGAAACCCGGTGCCGCGCGCTGGCAGGTCCCGGCGATCGATGGCTCCGATGGCCAGGGATACCTGACGGCGGGCAGGCTGGAGGAACTGCAGAAGGCAGCCTACGACGAGGCCTTCGCAAAGGGTCATGCCGAGGGTCTCGCGGCCGGCGGCGACGAGATCCGCAAGCGCGGCGAGCGCTACGACGAACTGTTGCGCGCGCTGTGTGAGCCCTTCGACCGTCTGGACGAGTCGATCGAGAAACAGTTGGTCGAGCTTGCCACGGCGCTGGTGCGGCAGTTGTTCCGGCGGGAGATCCGGCTCGACCCGACACACATCATCGGCATCGTGCGCGAGGCAATCCAGAAGCTGCCTATTGCCAGCCGCAGCGTCCAGGTGCATCTTCACCCCGAAGACGCGACGCTCGTGCGCGAATCACTTGCGCCCGCCGACGGCGAACCGGCCTGGTCGATCGTCGAGGATCCCTTGATCGCCCGTGGTGGCTGCAAGGTGACCACCGAGAGTTCACAGATCGACGCGTCGACCGAGGCACGACTCAATGCGGTGATCAATGCCGCCCTGGGCGACGAGCGCGGCCGGTGAGCGGGAAGATCACACTGTTCCCGGGTCCGGACCCGGACCGCAATCTCGAACGCGCGCTGCGAATCGGCCCGTATATCGACCGAGCCTGTGACGATCCGCCGCCCCTCGTTGTCGAGGGCGTGTTGCGCCGCACCGTAGGGCTCGCGATGGAGGCGGAAGGCTGCCACGCGCCGCTCGGCGGCCGATGTGACGTCGTCGCGACGGACGGCCGCCGCGTGGAAACCGAGGTCGTCGGCTTCTCCGGGGAGAGACTGTTTCTGATGCCTGTCGGCGACATGCGCGGCGTCGTCCCGAATGCGCGCGTCATTCCGGTTTCCGGTGCCCCGGAGGTCGTCGTCAGCGACGAGTTGCTCGGCCGTGTCCTGGACGGGCGCGGCAGGCCGCTGGACGGGGGGAGGCCAATCTCACACGGGCACACGGTGCCGCTCATGGGCGAACCGATAAACCCGCTTCTGCGCCAGCCGATTCGCCAGCAACTCGATGTCGGCGTAAGGTCGATCAACTCGCTGTTGTCCGTCGGTCGTGGCCAGCGCCTGGGTCTATTCGCCGGGTCCGGCGTCGGCAAGAGCATGCTGCTCAGCATGATGACGCGGAATACCGAGGCCGATGTCGTCGTGGTCGGGCTCGTCGGCGAACGCGGCAGGGAAGTCAAGGAATTCATCGAACACTCGCTCGGCGAAAAAGGCCTGCGCCGCGCCGTCGTCGTCGCGACACCGGCCGACGACACACCGCTCATGCGTTTGCACGGTGCCTGGCTGACGGCTGCGATTGCCGAACACTTCCGAGACCAGGGAAAGAACGTCCTGCTGCTCATGGATTCACTGACACGTTTCGCCCAGGCCCAGCGCGAGATTGCACTGGCGATCGGCGAGCCGCCCGCGACCAAGGGGTATCCGCCGTCCGTCTTCGCAAAACTGCCGCAGCTCGTCGAACGCGCCGGCAACGGTGCGAACGGTTCCGGTTCGATAACCGCGATTTATACGGTGCTGGCCGAAGGCGATGACCCGAACGATCCGATCGTGGATGCATCGCGCGCTATTCTCGATGGCCATATCGTGCTATCGCGTTCGCTTGCAGATGCGGGCGTGTATCCCGCCGTCGACGTCGAATCCTCCGTCAGCCGCGCTATGACCTTGTTTATCAGCGATGCACAGCAGCAGCTCGTTACGCGATTCCGACAGGTCTGTGCGACCTACCAGGAGAACCGCGACCTGGTCGCTGTCGGTGCGTACCAGCCGGGTTCCAATCCGCAACTCGATGAGGCCATCGCACTCTGGCCCTCGATCATCGAGTTCCTTCGACAACACCAGCACGACAGCGTCGACACCAGCGGCAGTCTCGCTGCTCTGCGCGAGCTGTTCGACGCGTCACCGGCGGCGGACGCCGGAGTCGATGCCGTCGTGAACGACTGACATGAAGAAGCGGACGCGCAAGATCGACCGTATCGTCTCGCTCGCCGCGTCCGAGGAGCGGCGTCTCGGTGAGGAAGCGGGCCGCTCGCGGCGTCGCCTCGACGAGCAGCTGTCACGTCTCGGCGAATTGAACGCATACCGCCACACCTACGCCGGCAAGTCCCCATCGGGGTCCGGCGTCAGCGCCGCGCAGTGGCAGGACTATCAGAACTTCCTGTCAAGGCTCGACGGCGCGGTCCGGGCGCAGCAGCAGATCGTCAGCGACTGCGAACAGAATCTCGAGGCACACCGGCAGCGCTGGCTTGCCAAGCGAAGGCGCCTGGACTCGCTCGAGCGTGTGCTGGAGAAGTACGAGCAGCAGGATCGCGCCCTCGAAGAACGTCGCGAGCAGAAAGCCCTCGACGACCTGCCGGCCGCGCCGAACGCGGGTTTCGGCAAAGACGAGACCTGAGCGCCCGCGAAGCTGGCACGCATCTTGCTCCCCTATTGGCATGAGTCATTGCTTCTGCCAAAGGACCGCACATGCTGGCGACATTCAACCTGCAACTCCCCGCACTTGACCCGGGCACCGAAACGCCCGCACTTCAAGGGATTCCGTCGGCCGCTGTGCCGTCCGAACCGTCCGGGTTTGCGGCGCTGCTGCAACCTCGCATGGCGGATGCCACGTCGATCGATGCTATCGCCGGCGAGGCATTGCCGCCAACCGGCAATCCGCTGCCGGACGCCGATATTGCGATCACGATTGAAGGCGTTTTGCCGGAAGGCGGCGGAGATGCGGGGACGCCGGCGCTGCCGGTCGCCGATGAGCAGCCCTGGGAGTCACTCGTCACGCCGCCCGGGCTGGCGTTGAGCGATACTGCCACGGCGGTCCCGGCAGCGCCGCTGCCGCCGCCGCCGTCCGTGCCGCAGACGATACCCGATGCCGGATCGGTTCCCGAGGTGCCGCCGCCGGTCGGAGCGACCGTGACGCCCCGGCACGTGAGCAGCACCGCTACCGGCGGTGCGGCGCAGGTCTTGTCGGTGACACCGGCCGATCCGGCGACACCGGCCGATCCGGCGGCACTCAAGCCCCGGCTGGCGCCAACACCGGCCGATACGCCACCGCCGCCCCGCGACGCCATTGTCGACGCGCGCGATACCCGGTTTGTGACCGGAGCGCAGTCCGCGATAGCACGGGAGATCCAGCCGCACGATGACAGCGTGACGCAGGTCCGGCAAACCGCGGCACGGGATGACGGCCTGCCGGTCCTGCAGGACACGGCGGCCCGGGCCGTGACGCCGCCGTTACAGCAGACTGCGCCCGTGACGGAGCTCTCGGGCGAGCCAGCACGCCCCGTCGTCCAGACCGGCATACCGCAGGCTGCGGTGGCGACATCCGCATTCCAGCCCGGAACGATCGTGAACGCGGCACCGGCCACCCCGCCGGCCGACGGCAGGATCGCGTCGACGCTGCAGCAACAGGTGACCGAGTTGATCGAGACACCCGTGCGCGAGACGAACTGGGGCGACAAGCTCGGCGAGCGTGTCGTCATGATGGCGAACAACCAGCTCAAAACGGCCGAGATTCGCCTGACGCCCGCCGAGCTCGGCCCTGTCCGCGTGCAGGTCAATGTCGAGGATGGCGCGGCCAACATTACGTTTCAGGCACAGCACGCGATGACGCGCGAGGCCATCGAGCAGGCACTCCCGAGGTTGCGCGAGCTGTTCGCCGATAGTGGATTGTCACTCGGTCAGACCAGTGTGGGCGAGCAGAACGTGGCCGGAAACCGTGACGGCAATGCGCGAGGCGAAGCCCGCGCACCCGGTCAGGGTGGCGGGTTCCCGGCTGCGGACGACGAGAAGATGCCGGCAGAGACCCCCCTGACACGTCGTCACGAGGGACTGCTCGACACCTTTGCGTAGCGGACCGTCAGAAATCCGACGCTCGGCTGCCGCGGCACCGGGGTGCCGGAATCCCGACGCTTCCTTAACTTCGAACCGATCTATAAAAATCCGATAATAATCTGAAAAATATAGAAAAATAATGCCAATCGGTTCTTTGGCACGGCACTTGCATTTACCGGGTATCGCTACCAGGAGCAGGTGATGGCTGAAGAAGACACTGCAACAGAGAATGCCGAGGAACCCAAAGGCGGCAAGATGAAGATGATCCTGTTCGGGGTCATCGGGCTGGTATTGGTGAGCGGTGGCATGTTCGCCGGCATGATGTTCCTGGGTGGGGACGAATCGGCCGACGGAGAGGCCGTCGCCGAAGAGGCTGCACCGGCCAAGGGGCCTGCGATCTACCAGAGCCTGCACCCGCCGCTGGTCGTGAATTTTCGCAACGAGACCGGCGATACCCATTTCATGCAGATCACGATGGAAGTGATGTCCCGCGATCAGGGCATCATCAACGCGGTTCGCGAGCACATCCCCGTCATTCGCAACGGGCTGATCCTCCTCTACGGGCAGTCGGTCTACGAGGAAGTGACGACGCGCGAGGGCAAGGAGCAGATGCTCGCCGATGGCCTCGCCGAGATCCAGCGGATCATGACCGAGGAAACCGGCGACGGGTCCGGCGTCGAGGCCGTCTACTTCACGGCCCTGGTGATCCAGTAGGACACGGCACATGTCTGACCCCGTACTCACAGATGAGGAAAAGGGCGCGCTCCTGGACGGCATGTCGAGCGGCGAGGTCGAGGTTCACTCCGCAACGGGCACGACCTACGCGGAAGTGAAGCCATTCGACGTCGGTCCCCGGTCACGCATCGTGACGAACAGTTACCCGCGGCTGCAAAGCCTGAACCGGCAGTTTGCGAGCCGTGCGGAAACGGTGATCGAGAATCTTCTCAATTGCGAATGCGGCGTAACCTTTAACCACGTGGCGAACAGAACGTTCAGCGAATTCGGCGAAATGAACGAAGGCCTGACGCTGCTTCTCCAATTCGACATGAAGCCGCTCGACGGCGCGGCGCTCATGAATCTCGATGCCGATCTCGTCGAAACGCTCGTCGAGACATTCTACGGCGGGGTCGGCAACGACCGTACGCGCGACGGCGCCGAGTTCTTCACGCCCGGCGAGATCAACGTTGCCCGGCTGTTCGGCAATGCCGTCATGTCGGTCATCGCCGAGGTCTGGCAGCCGATGGTCGATCTGAAGCCCGAATTCGAAATCGGCCACCTTTCATCGAGCGTTATCGATTGCATCGACGGCGGCGACTCGATCGTCAGCACGGAATTCGACCTGCAAATCGGCGACAAGGAACAGCGTTTTCATCTGCTCTGGCCCGTCACGACGGTCGCGCCTCTGGTACCGGTTTTCGACGGGCAGAAGCGTGAGCGCGATACCGCCGAGGATGCACGCTGGCACAACGCACTGCGCGGCCGCGTGATCGACGCCGTCATCAACGTCGCCTCGCACGTGGGCCGCACACAGATGGCGCTCAAGGACGTCGCGGAACTCACGCCCGGCGACGTCATCATGATTGCCAACCCGCAGCGCGGCACCGTGCACGCGCAACGAGTACCCGTCCTCGAAGGCCGATTCGGCGTTCACGACGGGCGCTACGCCATAGAAACCCGCCGCTGGCTCGACGGTGAGCCCGGCGGCGATACCCAACGCAAAACATAAGCAGAGGAACGCACACCATGGCAAGTGACGAACAGACGCCCGAGTCCGGCGCGGAACAGCCACAAGACGGCGCACCGCAGTACTCGCCCGACGAGCTGCAGGCCGGTGCCGCGGGTAAGACCGGGGCCGACGTGAACCTCGACCTGGTGCTCGACATCCCCGTCGACGTGTCGCTGCGCGTCGGATCGACCGACATCTCCATCCGCGACCTCGTGTCGCTGGTCGAGGGCTCCGTGATTGCCCTGGACCAGGACGCCGGTGAGCCGATGGACGTGCTCGTCAACGGCACACTCATCGCGCACGGCGAGATCGTGGTTGTCGACGACCAGTACGGCGTGCGGTTGACCGACGTCGTGAGTCCGGTCGAACGCATCGAGCAGCTCAACTGACGGAACGCGCCGTTATGGGATCACGTGTATTGCAACTGATCGCGCCGTTCATCGCCCTGGCATTCGCGCCGAATCGGGCGTATTCGGCCGAGACGCCGGCAAGTCTTCCGGCCACGCCCGGCATTGGCGGCGGCGACATCCTGAGCCTCGGGCTCAGCCTGTTCTTCGTGGTCGGAGTCATCCTGGCACTCGGCTGGTTCTACTCGCGGTCACGCTTCGTGTCCGGCGGCGGGGCCGACCTGATCACGATCGTCGCCACGCGCCCGCTCGGACCGAAAGAAAGACTGATGGTCGTCGAAGTCGCCGATCAGCAGTTGCTGATCGGTATGACCGCCACCGGAGCGAGCACATTGCACGTGCTCGACAAGCCCGTCGAGGTCGCAGCCGGGAGGCCCGCGACCGGAAACTTCGCAAGCCGACTGAAATCCGCCCTCCTGGAGAACGGCAAATGATCCGCGCACTCTTCATCACGGTGCTCCTGCTGTTCTCCGGGGCGGCGCATGCCCAGGCGGAACCCCTGGCGCTGGTCACCGAGGTGGCCGGCAACCAGAGCTACTCGCTGAGTCTGCAGATTCTCGTCCTGATGACGCTGCTGACGCTGTTGCCGGCGGCGATTCTGTCCACGAGCGCGTTCGTGCGCATCATCATCGTGCTGTCGATCCTGCGCCAGGCACTCGGTACCGCGCAGACTCCGCCGAACCAGGTGTTGCTCGGTATCGCGCTGTTCCTCACGTTCTTCGTCATGGCTCCGGTCATCGGGGAGATTCACCAGAACGCCGCCACGCCGTACATCGACGGCGAGATCTCCGCAGGTGATGCGCTGAGCAAGGGCATCGCACCGCTGCGCGAATTCATGCTCGCACAGACGCGTGAGAGCGACTTGCAGCTGTTCGCCTCGATTGCGGGCCGTACCGACATTGCCTCGCTCGACGAAGCACCGTTGTCGATTATTGTGCCGAGCTTCATGGTCAGCGAACTGAAGACCGCATTCCAGATCGGTTTCCTGATCTTCATCCCGTTCCTGGTCATCGATCTGATCGTGTCGAGCGTACTGATGTCGATGGGCATGATGATGCTGTCGCCCATGATCATCTCGCTGCCGTTCAAGATCATGCTTTTCGTACTGGTTGACGGCTGGGCGCTCATGCTCGGCACGCTGGCCTCGAGCTTCTACTCCTGAGGGAACGCCGTGACACCCGAAACCGTAACGACGATCGGACAACAGGCGCTTTGGGTGACGATGCTGATTGCCGCCCCCATGCTCGTGTCGGCGCTCGCCGTCGGTCTGCTGATCGGCATGATCCAGGCTGCGACGCAAATCAACGAAATGACACTGAGTTTCATTCCGAAGCTCCTCGTGCTGGTCATCTCGATCGTCGTCGCCGGACCCTGGATGCTCAGGGTCATCATCAACTACACCCAACAGCTGATGGAGCAAATACCTTCCCTGATCTCATGACGGATGAGCGAGGAATGAACATGTCTGTGAGTAAAGAAAGTGAATATCGAGATCGCACTGGCACCCATTATCGAAACGCTGTCGATCTACATCTGGCCCTTCGTGAGGATCGGCGCCTTCCTGATGGTGATGCCGATCATTGGCGGCAGTTTCGTGCCTGTGAAGGTGAGGCTGCTGCTGGCCGTCGTATTGACCATCGTGATCGCGCCGATCGTGCCGCCCACGGCCACACAGGACGTGTTGAGTGCGGCGGGTCTGGTCACGGTGATTCAGGAGATCGCGATTGGCGCCGCAATGGGATTCTTAGTGCAGCTTGTCTTCGACGCGATCGCGCTGGGCGGTCAGGTGATCGGCATGAGCATGGGTCTCGGCTTCGCCGTCTTCTTGGATCGTGCGCGCGGAGTCAACATCCCGGTGCTGGGCCAGTTGTTCCTGATGCTGTCGATGCTGGTATTTCTCTCGCTGGACGGGCACCTCGCGATGATTCGCATGCTCGCGGAGAGCTTCCGCGCCTGGCCGATTTCGCAGGGCGGCCTGAGCGTACCCATCATCTGGGACCTGATCGCATGGACGAGCCATCTGTTCATCTTTGCGATGAAGATCGCCTTGCCGGCCGTTACGGCTCTGCTGGTCGTGAACCTGTCGTTCGGCGTGATGAGCCGCGCGGCGCCGACCTTGAATCTGTTCGCCGTAGGGTTTCCGGTCTCCATGTTGTTGGGCTTCGCGGTCATTTTTCTCAACATGGGCGTGCTGGTCGAGAACGTGTCGACGTTCATTGCGGAATCGATCCTGGCGATTTCGCAATTGCTTGAGCTGTAGCCGACAAGGATAAGCCAACGTGGCCGAAGAACAGGCACAACAGGATCGTACGGAACAACCGACGCCGAAACGTCGTGAGGATGCCCGCAAGAAGGGCGACGTTCCCCGATCCCGCGAATTGACGATGACCGGGGTCATGTTGTCGGGTGCCGGCGCCATGCTGGCATTTGCCGGCCCGATGGGCAGCCGCATGCTGGCCGCGTTCGAAAACAGTTTCACGGTCGAGCGCGATCTGCTTCTCGACGAACGCTATCTTCCGGTGGCGTTCGCCGAGACGGCATCAGGCGGGTTCACGAGCCTGTTGCCGCTCGTCGTCGTCCTCGTCGCCGCCGTCTTGTTGTTTTCGGCCGCACTCGGCGGTTTTTCGTTCAGTATGAAAGCGGCTGCATTCAAGGGTGAACGGCTGAGCCCCATCAAGGGCATCAAGCGCATCTTTTCGGCCAATGCTCTGAACGAACTGGTCAAGGCCATGGCGAAGTTCGCCGTCGTCGCGACGATCGCCGTGTTCTGGCTCTGGTACGAATCGGAGCAGCTGCTCGCGCTGGGCCGCCAGCCTGTCGGCGAGGCGATCGTGACGGCATTCAGGATCTGCGGCGTGTCGCTGCTCGTCGTAAGCCTCGGCCTGATTCTGATTGCCGCGGTCGACGTACCGTTCCAGCTCTGGCAGTACCAGAAGAAGCTGCGCATGACGCGCCAACAGGTCAAGGACGAATTCAAGGAGACCGAAGGTCGCCCCGAGGTCAAGTCGCGGATTCGTGCCCTGCAGCAGCAGGCCGCTCAGCGTCGCATGATGGAAGACGTGCCGACCGCCGACGTCGTCATCACGAACCCGACGCACTTCGCGGTTGCACTCAAATACGACGACGCGAAGAGGGGTGCGCCTCACGTCGTTGCCAAAGGCAAGGACCTCGTGGCGAAGCGCATTCGCGAGATCGCGTCGGAAAACGACGTGCCACTGTTCTCCGCGCCGCCGCTCGCGCGTGTCCTTTATCGCACGACGGACATCGGTGAGGAGATCCCCGCGAAATTGTACACGGCGGTCGCTCAGGTTCTCGCCTACATCTACCAGCTCAACGAAACGCTGCGGCCCGGACAACGCCGCCCCGAGCCGCCGGCGCCCGAGATAGACGAAGATGCAGACTACGACGAATAACAACATCGCCGAGATCATCCAGGGACTGGGTCTCCCGGTCCTGCTCCTGGCCATGCTGGCCATGATGATGATCCCGCTCCCGCCGCTCGCACTCGACGTGTTGTTCACGTTCAACATCTCGCTGTCGCTCGGCATCCTGTTGACGACGATCTACGTCAAGCGGCCTCTCGACTTCGGTGTATTCCCGACGATCCTGCTCGTCGTTACGCTGTTGCGACTGGCGCTCAACATCGCATCGACCCGCGTCGTGCTGCTGAACGGCCATACGGGCACGTCGGCTGCCGGTCGCGTCATCGAGGCCTTCGGCGAGTTCGTGATCGGCGGCAGCTATGCGGTCGGTCTCGTCATCTTCGCGATCCTCGTCATCATCAACTTCGTCGTCGTGACCAAAGGTGCGGGACGCGTCTCCGAGGTTTCCGCCCGTTTCACGCTCGACGCGATGCCCGGCAAGCAGATGGCGATCGACGCCGACCTGAACGCCGGCATCATCGACCAGGACGAAGCGCGCAAGCGCCGCCAGGAGATCGGCGAGGAGGCCGACTTCTACGGCTCGATGGACGGCTCCAGCAAGTTCATTCGCGGTGATGCCGTCGCCGGCATCCTGATCCTCTTCATCAATATCATCGGCGGCCTGATCATCGGCACGACGCAGCACGACCTCGCGCTATCTGCCGCCGTCCACAACTACACGCTGCTGACGATTGGCGACGGTCTCGTCGCCCAGATTCCGTCGCTGCTTCTGTCGACGGCCGTCGCCATCATCGTCACTCGTGTGACGCGGTCGCAGGACATGCGCAAGCAGGTCAACTCGCAGCTGTTTAACGTTCCGCGCACGCTTGCCGTCACGGGCGCCATCGTGGGCGTGCTGGGCATGATTCCGGGGATGCCGAACATGGCTTTCCTCGCTCTCGCCGCGATATGCGGTTTCGCGGCGATGCGCGTGGCAAGACGCAACAGGCAGCCCGAGCTGCCGGAGTCCAAATCGGTCGATCCCGAGGCGTCGCTGCCCGACCTGAGCTGGCAGGACGTCGATCCGGTCGACCTGATCGGGCTCGAGGTCGGCTATCGCCTGATCCCGCTCGTCGATTCGGCGCGCAAAGGCCCACTCGTCGCACGAATCAAGGGCGTACGCAAGAAACTGACCGAGGAGCTCGGTTTCCTGATCTCGCCCGTGCACATTCGCGACAACCTCGACCTGCCCCCGAACGCATACCGCATCTCGCTCGCCGGCGTCACGATCGGGGAGAGCGAGATCCACGTCGACAAGGAACTCGCCATCAACCCGGGACAGGTGTTCGGCAAGGTCGAGGGTATCGCCACCGAAGATCCCGCGTTCGGGCTAGAGGCATACTGGATCGAGCCGGGGCAGCGCGACGAAGCGCAGATGCTCGGCTACACGGTGGTCGACCCGGCAACCGTCGTCGCGACTCACCTGAGCCAGTTGCTCACGACCAACGCACACGAGTTGCTGGGTCACGAGGAAGCCCAGCAACTCATGGACCGGCTTGCAAACGCTTCGCCGAAGCTGGTCGAAGAGCTGACACCGAAGCTGCTGCCGATGAGTGTCATCACGCGCGTGCTGCAAAACCTGCTGGAGGAAAACATCCCGCTCCGCAACATCCGCAAGATCGCCGAAACATTGGCGGAACACGGTGCCCGGAGTCAGGAACCCGACGCATTGTCGGCTGCCGTACGCGTCTCGCTGGGTCGCTCGATCGTCCACAACGTAGCAGGGACGCGGCCTGAGCTCCCCGTGATGACGCTCGAACCCGAGTTGGAACGAATCTTGAATGAGAGTGTGCAGGAAGGCGGAAACATCGGCCTGGAGCCAGCCATGGTGGAGAGATTGCACGAGTCGTTGTCGGAAAAAGCACAGAGCCAGGAGATTGCGGGCGAACCCGCCGTGCTGCTCGTTGCGCCGCCGGTGCGACCCTGGATGGCGCGCATGATGCGCAACATCCGCAATCTTCATGTGCTGGCCTACAACGAGATACCGGACGACAAACGCATTCAGATGATTGCCGCGGTGAGCTGATACGGCGGCAAGAGGACGCAAGGGTTGCAGGGCGATAACGAGCGAAGAGATCAAGAGGAACGATCGTGAAGATAAAGCGTTACACGGACAAGGACATGCGCCAGGTGTTGCGTCGGGTGCGCGAGGATCAGGGCCCTGATGCCGTGATTCTTTCGAACCGTCGTGTCGAGGACGGCATCGAGGTTATCGCGGCCATTGACTATGACGAGGCCCTCGTACGCCACGCGCTCGGCACGACCGGGGACGGCACGCCGGTCGACAGCGACGCACTCGCGCTTATCGCCGAGGACGACAACGTCGTTACCGCCGGCGACAGCGCAGTTGCCGCGTCGGCCGATATAGCGCCTCAGCATCCGCCCGCATTCGCGGACTCGCTTGCCGAACAACGCCATGCCGAGCGAGCTGACGCACTGTCGCTGAAGACGATGCACGACGAACTCGCGTCCATGCGCGGCATGCTCGAAACCCAGTTGTCCGGACTGGCGTGGCGGGAAGACGAGCGCCGTCATCCGGCGCGCGCACAGGTACTGCGCAATCTTGCGCGTCTTGGCATTGCGCCTGACATCGCCAACATGATCATCGACCGCATCGGTTCGCTGGATGAGTTGAAAAGCACCTGGGGCGCTCCCCTGTCGATGCTGGCGCAGACACTTCCGGTTGTCGACGATCGATTGCTCGAGACCGGCGGCACGATCGCGTTGATTGGCCCGACCGGCGTTGGCAAGACGACGACGATCGCCAAAATCGCCGCTCGCTTCGCGATGAACAACTGGGCCGATGACATCGCGCTCGTCAGCGCCGATGCGTTTCGCGTCGGTGCGAGAGAACACCTTACCGCGTTCGCCAACATCATCGGCGCGCCCGTGTACGCGGCGAGCAGCTTCGGCGACCTGTCGGAGACCCTGGACAAGCTGAGCCACAAGCGGCTCGTACTGATCGACACCGAAGGCCGCAGTCAACGCGATCGCGACCTTGCAGGGCGCCTGGCAGCCTACGGCCGCAACGCCGACCGCGTGAAGTTTTACCTGACACTGTCCGCGGCCACGCAGGAGGCGGCACTCGACGAAACGATTCGCGAGTTCCGCCAGGTGCCGCTCGAGGGCTGCATCGTCACCAAGATCGACGAGGCGGCGCAGCTCGGCTGCGTCATGAGCGCCCTGATCCGCAACGACCTGCCTGCCGCATGGTTTTCGGACGGTCA
>JANQGP010000162.1 GCA_028277265.1 Woeseiaceae bacterium
TCGAAAGGTCATCGACACCCATTCGGGCATGGGCATGGCGATGGCGATCGGCGAGGGTCTAGATGGCGTGGAACTGCGCCTGAAGGCCGAATACGACGGCTCGGCCGACTACACCGTCATTGATGTTGAGCCGTCCGCACGGGAAGAGATGGTCGCTGCGACCGCCCCGGCGACAAAGAACTGGATCGCGGCAATGCAGAAGGCCGGTCACGATGGCGAGGCGCTGCTCTCCGCGGCAAAATCCCGTCTCGGCGCCTAAGGACGGCCGATGACCTGACAAAATCGCGGCTTGGCCCAAAGGCCAGGCCGCCGGCCTACAGCGCGATGGCGGAGGCGGCCGGGCCAGTTGGCGACGGCCGTAACGTGCCCACGCGCTGGCGCGTCGCGTTACCCGAAAAAGGACTCGACGTCGAGATCGACGCGGTCAACCCGCAATCGTGGATAGCCGTCAGCTTCCCTCATTGGGAAGGTCCCGTGCGCATCAGCGGCAGCCATGCCGGCCGGGGTTATCTGGAAATGGCAGGCTATGGCGCCGACTGAGCATGTGCTGTGCGCAATTGATCTTGATGAACACATCCGCGGTCGGCGGGCTTCAACTAGTTCTCACGAGGGCGCTGTTCTGGATTTCTTAAGAGCCGGATCGGTCGGCGACGCAGGCGTCCCATTCGTCGAACGTGACCGAGAAACGGCCGACAGCGAACCTCCGGCTGAACCGCATTCCGAAAGAATGCGAGGTATTTTCTCTTATTATCAGTTCATCAGAGCATGATCCCGAAAAGTTGCAGACTTTTCGGACAAGATCATGCGACAAAACAAAGCGAAATAGAGCGCGATCGATTCAATCTGAATGGATCGCGCTCTAAGATCAACCGACCCAACCGCCGTCATGGCCGTCGGCAAGGCCAACAACGGACACTGACGAAGCAAAATCGAATTCAACAGGAGGCGCAGCCTGAGCTGCAGCATCGTCCGCGTCAAAGGCCGTGCCGTCAGCGGTTTCGAGGGCTGTCAGCGCCGTGCCTGAGGCAGGCAGGGCGTCGGAACCGGCAGCGACGGCCTTCGCCAGATCGTTGACCGCGTTGCCGATCCCAAAATCGCCCGTCACCGCGATCTTCAGAAGCGAAGCCAGAGAAACGATGGCTGCCCCGTCAGTGCCTGCAAGGCCGCGTTCGGCGGCAACGTTCTGATAGAAGGCTAATGCCTCGTCCCGGGTGACGAAGGCAAGGCCATCCGCCGACTGCTGCGAAGCCGGGATCAGCGCATTGTAAAGTGAGGTCACCTTCTCCTGGAGCGTCGTGCCTGCGGCAAGCGTATCGAACCGGGCATTGGCATCCGCATTGCCCTGAACGAGGTTGTTCACCAGATTGATGAAGATGTTCTCCTGATTCCAGGTAACGCCTGGACCTGCCCCGAAATTGTTCGAGACAGCGCTATTGATCAGTGACGTGAAACCCGCCTCATTGGGAACGCCCGCCAGCAGCACCTCATAGGCGGCAGCCAGACCCTTGGCCGTGTCCGGGTTGTCGGCAAAAAGCTGAGTCAGCGTGACGGATGTCAGATCATACACCACCGTCGAACCGGAGACCTCGTAGGCGACAGCGATCTGAGCGTTGCCGGTCGTGCTTTCATCGGCCGAGATGAAGGTGATCACCTCCGGGCCATGGCGGGCAGTATCGCCGGCAGACGTGGTGTCGACGAAGGCCGGTGGGATATAGTTCACGAAGAACGCGTCGGCCGGCGACGTCACGTCGTAGATCATGATGCCGCTGTCGCGCTCGAGACCGATGAAGGCATAGGTCTTGCCGTCGACTGCTCCGATCGCGATCGCCTCGGGTTCCGGACCCTTGGCATCCGAACGGTCCTCGTCGCCATCGGTATCGCCGTCATCGTCGTTGAAGCGATCTGGGGCGATCTCGGCGATGATGCGCTCGAATTGCGCACCAGAGTCGAACACCAGCGTGCCGTCCTCATCGAAGATTGAGAAAGAGCGCGACGAGAAGGCATGGATGACGTCGATATCGCCGTCGCCGTCCGTATCGCCGTCCACAGAGGAAACCTCGAGACGCTCGAGACCGGTCGTGTCGACAGCTCCATCGAGCTTGCCGTCTTCGATCAGGTCGCTGACGCGTGCCTCGTCGAAGTCGCGGCTGTCGCCCTCATTCGCTGTTGCGACGTAGGTCTTGCCGTTCGCCTCGAACGTTGCGATGGCATCGGGCATCCGGAAGCCGACGAGGTTGTCGAAGTTGCGGATGTTGATGACACCGTTGTCGTTGGCATCAAGCTGGCTCTCGGAGCTGAAGTCCGTCGTGCCGAGCGAGAACACGTCGACCGTTTGACCGGAGGCAATGTCGATCTTGGCGATCGCATTGTTCTCCTGCAGGGCCACGAATGCCGTCGCGCCGTCAGCACTCAGAGCGATGTACTCGGGCTCGGCGTCCGCTGCGAACGTCTCGCCGTCCTGAATGCGCACGCCTTCCAGTGATCCACCGAAGCTCGAGAAGTCGAGCACTTCCACAGTCGGGTTTTGGGCATCGGTCGTGTCGACGACCGAAACTGTGCCGAGCGGGTTTTCCGCCACGCCATCGTCGATCGTGTCTTGGTTATACTCGCCTTCACCTGCAACAAGCAGCGTCTTGCCGTCGGCGGAGAAGGTCAGCATGTCCGGCAGGTTGCCGACGTCGACCCGCGAGAGCAGTTGCTTGGTCCCGGCATCGAACAGGGCAACAAACCCTGGCGAGGCGGCGTCTCCGGCGCTCGCCCGCGAGATCGCGACTGCCACGATGCCGTTCTTGACGGCGACAGACTGGACGCCGTCGTAGCCATCAAGTGTCGACAGTTCAATCGAACTGGCCGGCGCCGACGGGTTGGCGATCTCAAAGATGTCGATCCGGTCGAGAGCTCCGTTGGTGACGTAGAGCTTGCCGTCTTCATGGGCGACGACTTCCGATGCGCCTTCGCCGCCTTCACCCTTGAACTCGGCGACGACGCTGAATTCGAGGCCTTTGGTGGCCATTGGTGCCGCGACCACGCCAACCGTATCGCTGCGCACCGAGAGGTTCTGGATGCGCGCATCCAACGCATTAGTTATGTCTGCGATATTGAATGCCGAAGAACCGTCCTCCGGGAAGTTCGCCGTAAGGTAATCTGAAAGAGCCTGCTGCTCGCCGATACCGAGATCCGTCACGCTTGAGAAAGCTTCGAACGGGTAGCCGTCACCGCCGCCAGCGAGGAAGTCGAGTGTGACGACCTTGATTGAAGCGGGTGCATCGGCCGCCACCTCGCCGTCGATGATAATCCGCTGAGTCGGATTGCCGTTTTCGTCGACCAGAGCAACGTTCTTGATGCGCGTGCCCGCCGTTGTCACTTCGCCATCCTCACCGAGGACTTGCGCTGTGCCGGTTGGATCGAAGGAGAATTGCAGACCGCCGACCTGTGGGAACTGGCCTGGCGTATTACCTTCTGCGGTCGCGGCAACGCCGTGCTCAAGAATAATCTTGAGTTGTTCCGGCGTCAGTTCAACGACGACCAGACCGTTGTTGAACTTCAAGACGTTGTCGATATCGAGTTCGCTGATCTCGCCGGCGTCCTTGCCCGCCGCCGGGTTGGCTGCAGTGCCGGTTTTCGACGCGGTACCGTCGCCATTGTCGACAATTTCGCCGATGGCGGCGCGGATGCCACCGCCATTCTTGAGAGAGACGACCACGTCTGAGTCGACGGACTTTGCCGCGACCAGGTTTGCGTCCGCGGTGAGGTTTCCGAGGTTTGTTTCTTCGGTGCGAACCGAGCTGCGTTCCCCGTTGAGGTAAACGGACGCCTTGCCAGCGATATCGCCATCGAGTTCGGTTACGATGCCGGTCACGACGGCCGTGAGTTTTTCGACCCGCGTGCCGACTTCGGATGCGGCAAGGGCCTCATCGATGGTCGAGGCGCCGGTTACATCGAGCACGCCCTGTGCGTCCGTCGCAAAGGCACCGGAGACGTTGCTGTCGATCGACGACGTGTCAAGCACGCCGTTGTCGTCGAACGTGACGACAAGGCGTCCGACATAGGAATACTCGCCGTCGGTCGAGACGATCGCAACCGGATCACCATCGGCATTGGTCGTCGTGAACGGATAATTCTCTGCGGCGCTATCACCGCTGCGCAGCCTGTCCTGGCTGTCGGCAAGAAGGGTGTCCGAACCGCCGGCGATAATGACGTCGACGCCGCTGAGCAGGCCGGCAAGCTCTTTCTCGAGCGCGATCTGCTGGAGGTGGCTGGTCACGATGATTTTGTTCACGCCTTGCGATTGCAAGTCGTTGATGACCGGCTGCAGCAGGGCGGCGAGGGCTGCCATGTCATTGACGCCCGGGCTCGTCTTGTCTTCTATCGTGCCGGTCGAAGAAATCTGGGACACCAGCTGCGTCGTCGCACCAACAACGCCGATCTGCTCCCCGTCGCGCTCGATGATCGTGGCAGGAGCGAGCTTGGCATCCCTGCCGTCTGGCCCCGTTTCAGACGGATCCAACGGGTTGACGCGTGCACCGGAGAGATCCGAGGCGAACGCCGTGTTTGCGAGAATATTGCTCGTGAACAACTCGCCGACTTCGCCGTCCTGGCTGAAGTCGAGGTTGGCGGACAGGTAAGGGAACTGAACGCCTGGGGAGTCTACTTCCTGGAGGAAATTGGCGGTGCCAAATCGCCCCGACGACAGAGAGTTGCCCTCTTCGCTCTCATAGTTGATGATTGAGTTGAACGTCGCCGTGCCGGCGTCGAATTCGTGGTTACCGACGGCGGAAGCGTCGAACCCAAGTGCGTTCATGATCGCGATATCGACGCGACCGCCCTGGGTGTCGATTTCTTCGAAATAGTCCTTGAACCCGTCGCCGTTGACGTCCGTCGTGTAGACTTGGTCGAAGGTGACGTCGCCTGCGGTGATCGCGGCCTCGATTTCGCTATTGTCGAAGAATCCATCGCCGTTGCTATCGGCGGATAGCGCAAGAACCGATACATCGATCAGGCCGAAATACTCGTTGTAAAATCCTTCGTAGGTGGCAGCGAGTCTGAAACTATCACCGGCATTGAAGAAAGGCCCTGGGATGTAGTTGTCACCGGCGGAGATGAGTACGGACGCCGTTCCCGATTGCGACGCATCGGCCTCCAATGCATCGACAATCAGCGCGAAATT
>JANQGP010000097.1 GCA_028277265.1 Woeseiaceae bacterium
TACAGGGCGTTTCGACTGTACTAGCGTCCTCAGCATGTAACGCGGCCACTGCGAAGTGTGGCAACCGCTCCCCAAGGGTCCGATTTGGGAGCAGCGCTCGTCGACCTCGGTCAATGATCGCAGGATCCATTTTCGTATCAAGCTGAACCTCAACATTCAGCATCTTTAAACGAGCTGTTCAACCGACCACAGCCGGCGCCAGCACGATCCCAGCAAGCGGGGAATCAGGGCCCCGCACAGTCACCTGGATTGGACACATTGTCCGGCAATCCAGGTTGGTACGCCCGTGGGCGTTTTCGTAACTCAGCAATCAAAGGAGGTCGATATCCACTCGAGAAAAGCAACTGGCCCCAAAGGCCATCAACAGGTAGCCGCCGACGGCGCTCAAAAGGGAGCCCCGGCGAACCGGATCACGGCATCAGGCCGTATGGGACTGGTGTCCCTGGACCGTTTCCGATTCTGAATCGGACCTCGTCTGCTTAGCAGGCGGCGAGGTGGTCATCAAAACTAACCGAACGAGATACGCACCATGAAGGACCTGAACTACCAGTTTATGAAACTCTGCAGAGCAAACCTGGATGGGAGCTTCTCCACCCAGGCGAACCGTCGAAGAATACTCGATCAGATCGCCAACCAGTTGCACGAGTTGGGTTACAAACACATGCAGGCGAAATCCCTGAAGCCGAAACACGTTAATGTTCTGGTATCCCGCAATCGGCAAAATTGTAAGTAACTGAAAAGTGGTGGCCAGGGGCAGAATCGAACTGCCGACACGCGGATTTTCAGTCCGCTGCTCTACCAACTGAGCTACCTGGCCATGCTCCGGTCGCCGGCAGGCCATCTCGGACGAGGGCGCCAGCGGGCGACGTATTACACCTACATCGGCTGGGGCAGTCAAGGCACAATGCCTTGCCTATGGCAGCGTCCTGGACCAAATCCACCTGGACCGGCTGGTCCGTGATGACCTTTCTCGCGATTGGCGTCGCGGGCTACGGCGCCGTTGCTGCTTTTCTCAGTCTCGACGGCAGTTTACCGTCGATGTCGCACCACTTCCCCGACCGCATGACCGCGGCGGCACTGCACTTCGGCATCGGCGGCCTGGCGCTGATCCTCGGCCCCTGGCAGTTCCTGCCGGCGCTACGCCGAAAGGTCCCCGTCGTGCATCGCTGGGTCGGCCGCCTGTACGTCCTGAGCTGTCTCGTCTCCGGCTGCGCGGCGCTCGTGCTCTCGCGGCAGACAATCACGGGTCTCGACTCCCAGATCGGCTTCGTTATTCTTGCCACCCTCTGGCTCATCACGACGCTGATCGGTTGGAAACGTGCCCGGGATCGGGACTTCGTTGCTCACCGCCAGTGGATGATCCGCTCGTTCGCGCTGACGCTGGCCGCGGTAACCCTGCGGTTCTACCTCCCGTTGTCACAGGCGCTCGAGATACCGTTCGAGGTCGCCTACCCGATCATCTCGTACACCTGCTGGGTACCGAACATCCTCATCGCCGAATGGATGATTCGGCGCACGTCAGTCGAGCACGGCGATAACGATCGCCACCGTCAAGACAAACAACACCAGCCCGCCGATCAGTAACTGCGGACGGCGTAACTCGATGAACAGCTTGTCGCCGGATACGCGGATCTCGCCGGGCGCCTGATCGACGGGGACGACGAGACGATAGCCGCGTCGCGGCAATGTCTCGATCGCATCGAACGCTTTGTCCCTGCGTCCAACGGCCACTTCCCTGAGCGCCTCGCGGAGCTGGTAGATGCACCGCGACAGCGTGTGTTCGGTAACGACGACATCCGGCCAGACGGCCTCGATAAGGTCAGCCCGGCTGACGACGTGACCCGAGTACCGGGCCAGCACGACGAGCACTTCCATCACCTTCGGCTCGAGCCGCACGGTGCCCTTCGGGCCCGTCACGGTCCCTTCGCGATAGTCGAGGCTGAGCTGCAGAATGGGTGTGTTCACTACCAACGACCCTACTCCCAGGTCCCGTGCCGCGCATGCGGATTTTTACCTACGTCCAGCCTACTGATTTCCCGCCCTTTTTCTCCCCGAACTCATCATCAACTCGAAATCAGCCCGCCCTCAAGCAAGCTCGCGCGCCGTCTTCCCCAATGGTCGTCATTCCCACCGGAAGGAGGCATGACATGAAACGCACACTTCAAATGATCTTCGCCCTTGGCACATGCGCCGTGTTCGCCGCCTGCGACGGCGGTGGCATCTCGGTCGACATCGAGGGACCGTCCTTCGGCGGAGCGCCAAACATCACCGAGGCCGTCGCGTCGATCGGCGTCGCGACCGCCGGCGACAGCCTGCGCGTCAACGACGTGCGCTACGACACGCACTCGGCGACCGTTCTGATCAACGGCGAACCGGACACGATCACCAACGTAAGGGACGGCCACATCGTCCAGCTCGAAGGCCGTGTCGGAGGCCTCGGCCTCACCGGCAACGCCGCTCTAGTCAACGTCGACGCGCACGTCATCGGGCCCGTCGAGTCCATCGACTTCGACGACGTCGCGCTGACAGTACTCGGCCAGACCGTCCGCATCGGTCTGACGACCCGCTTCAGCGCCGGGGTCGACCCGGACGATCTTGCCGGCTTGCGTCTCGGTGCTCACATCGAAGCAAGCGGGTACCTTGCCGCGGACGGCAGCCTCGAGGCGACCCGCATCGAGCTCGTGACGGCCGATTCAACGGTGCAGGTCATCGGACGCGCTCTTGCGGTCGATGCCGGCGCTCGCACGTTCCGTGTCGGCAACCTCGACGTCGACTACGGCAATACGCGCATTATCGGCCTGCCCGAGGGCTACCCCGAAGAAGGCGGTTTCGTTCTGGCGCGCGGCAGTCTCGTCGACGACACGCTGCGGGCCGACGAACTGCTCCCCGTGTACGGATCGGGCACGCGAACGGTTCGTCATCGCGTGTATCTCGAGGGCCTCGTCACGCGATTCAACAGCACGAGTGCGTTCGACGTCGGCGCCCATCGCGTGTCGACGACGGCATCGACCGGTTTTCACAATGGGTCGCGTGGCAACCTCGGTGCGGACGCCCAGATCCGCGTGTACGGGCGTATCGGCAGCGATGGCGTTACCATCGTTGCGGACACGATCACGTACCTGAGCCTGGTCGACCGCTGACCCGGAGTCGGTAAGACATGACCTTCATCGGCATCATCTTCTGCCTTGCCATCGTGCTCATCGCCGGCACGGGCGTCGTGTCGCCGCCGGCCTTTCTCGCGATCGTCCGGCGGCTGACCTCGCTGCAGGGTTTCTACCTGCTCGCCATCCTGCGCATCGCCTTCGGCGCCGTGCTCTATCTCGCCGCGCCCGTCTCGCGGATGCCGACGCTCATCGAGGTCACCGGCATCGTCGTCTTCGTCTCAGGGGTCGTGACGCCGTTCTTCAGCCATCGCCGTTACCGCAAGGTCATCGAATGGTGGTCGGGTGGCGGCGATCCTTATATAAGGGTCTGGGCGGGCTGCACGATCGTCTTCGCGCTGCTGCTCGCCTGGGTCCTGTTGCCAAAAGACATCGTTGCAGGAATGTTCGGGAATTAGCCGGCGATAGCCTGTAGAGTGCGCCCCATGAAGACGCGCGACGTCATCGACCTCGTCGCCCTCGGCTTCCTCTGGGGCGCTTCGTTCCTGTTCATGCGCATCGCCGCTCCCGAGTTCGGGGCCTTCGCGCTGGTCGAGGTGCGAGTCGCGATCGCGGCCGTCGTGCTCTACGTCATCGCCATCGTCCGCGGTCAGCATGCCGACATCAAACCCAACTGGGTGCCGCTCGGCATTCTCGGCATCCACAACACGGCGCTGCCGTTCCTGATGTTCACCTGGTCGATGCTCCACCTGACCGCCGGCACCGGCGCCATCCTCAACGCAACCGCGCCCATCTTCGCCGCGGTCGTCGCGTGGGCATGGCTCGGCGACAAGCTGAACGTGAGCCGGGCACTCGGTCTGCTCGTGGGCATGATCGGCGTCTGGCTGCTGGTGCGCGACAAGGTGAGCGTATCACTCGGCGATTCGACGCTCGCGGTCACCGCCGCCCTCGGCGGCTCGCTGCTGTACGGCATCGCCGGGAATTTCACGCGGCGTTACGCCAGTCACATCAAGCCGCTGGCCGTCGCGACCGGCAGCCAGATCAGCGCCGCGCTCGTGTTGTTGCCGATGGCGTTTCTCACCTGGCCCGAGGGGCCGGTATCGATGACGGCCTGGGCGGCCGCCATCGTCATGGGCGTCTTCAGCACGGCGCTCGCCTATATCCTGTACTTCCGGCTCATCGCCAACACCGGGCCGACGAATGCGATCACGGTCACCTACCTGATTCCCATCTTCGCTATGGTGCTGGGTGCTCTCGTCATCGACGAGCCGATCACCCTGGCCATGGTGATCGGCTGCGCCGTCATTCTACTGGGCACGTCCCTCGCGACCGGCGTGCTGCGGCTGCCGACGCGGGGACGGTAGTCCAAGCCCGGACCGCGCACCGGTTGGCGCGCTGCCGGGCTCCATCACATATCAATGACTTCGGCGACCTCGACCGAGCCGCCGGCCACGAGAATCGGGCAGCCCTTGGCCTTGGCCAGCGCATCGTCGAGATCCGCCGCCTCGAACAGGCCGTAACCGCTCGCCGGGTTCGAGCCGCCGTTGTCCTCGACCGACCCGTCGGGTTGCACCGTGCTCGACTTGCCGACCGGGTTGCCGCCGTCGACGACGGCCGCGCCCATCGAGCCCAGCCAGTTGCCCCAGGCATCGAGCACTTCGGCCACTTC
>JANQGP010000155.1 GCA_028277265.1 Woeseiaceae bacterium
CTCACTGTGCAAGTGGAGGAATCCCGCACATTGCGCTTCTCGAAGGTGTCGGTGTGGTGGGGCACTGGAAGAACGTCGGTTGCGCCTGAAACGACGACCGATTGCAGTGCCCCTGATGACTTTTTCGACAGCCCGCTAGTCAGCCTCGGGTCTGTCGCGCAGCCTTTTCAACGCACCCCGGCGTGTCTTGTCGTCCACGCGTTTCTTCCTGGCTTTCTTCCCCGGTTTCGTCGCGATGCGCGGTTTCCTGCGAATCGTCGCCCGCCTGACGGTCTCGGCGAGCCGGGCAAGCGCGGCTTGCCGGTTGCGATCCCGGGTTCGGTGTTCCTGCGCCTTGATAATGAGAACGCCTTCGGTGGTAATGCGCTGATCGCCGCTGTTCAGGATCCTGTCGCGAACGGCGGCGGGTAGCGCCGAGCAGTTGGCGACGTCGAATCGCAGATGAATGGCGCTCGCCACCTTGTTGACGTTCTGTCCGCCCGCGCCCCGTGATCGAACGGCATTGAGTTCGATTTCCGATAACGGAATTGCCAGCGTATCGGTGACCCGGAGTTCGTCCATTGCCTGGCCGGTACCTCATCTCTGCTAACGGTGCCACCCCGTTCGTTGCATTGGGCGGCATTATTGGCGATGAGCTTACACCATCGGCTGGGACACGCTGATACGGATTCCCGTCAGAAGTTGTAAACGATGCCCAGCGAAACGACCGGCCAGGCCTTGTAGTCGCTGACGTCGTCTTCTATAGCTGCGCGTTCCGCGTCAAGGGCGGGACCGAGGACAGCCTGTTCCGCCGCCGACAGGTTCGCGAAGTTCGTCGCTTCGAGCGTCACCGACGGCTCACCCTGCCAGACAACGCCGAAATCGAGGTTGATGCCGGCTTTGCCGAACACTTCGAAATCGAAGCCCACGCCTGCGTACGGCGCCGTGCTGCTGAAGGACGTCGTGCTCGTGAGTTCGCCGACCTGGCCGGGCGTGAACGATCCGTCACCGATGTCGAAATTCAGCCCCCCCGTGTCCTGGCTGATCATCTGCAATTCGTTGCCGTTCGAGAACGCGCCGACGGTAAAGCGCAGCGGCGAGGCCGGGAACTTGAAGTTGCCGGTCACGTAGTAGCTTTCGAGTGCGAGCGTCGCATCGTAATCGATACCCGCGTAGTCGCCGGTGTCGTCGAAATCGTAGCGGTTCACACCGACGCGCACATCGAACCACGGGATCGGCGGATCCCAGCGACCCTCGAGGCCGACACCGAGCGTGCCGGCTTTTACGCCGACACCGAAATCGGCGCTGGCGTTGCCGAAAGCGAGAAGTGCGGACGCTGCGAGCGCCGCGCTGAGAGATTTGCATTTCATCGTCTTGAGCCCGGTCGATTGACTGGGTTCAGATTAACGTCGCGCCACAGGCCGGACTGTGCGACACATCACAGGCCCGGGTTCTGGCAGGGAATATGTCAAATCCATGGTTCAAGGCTCGCTCTTCGGCCGGTCCATCAGTGTTGGCTCTTCCATCGTATCGCGGCCCCATTTGAGGAAGATCGCCGGACGCGCTTTCGGATCGATATTGACCTTGTCGAGGTCGCCATTGACGTGCGGCAACTTCAAAAGACGTCTGTCCATGACATGGAACCAGAGTAGCGGAATACAGGCGAGCAGGTACATGCCGAAATAGCCGTTGGGCAGCTGCGGAACGTCCTCGTA
>JANQGP010000227.1 GCA_028277265.1 Woeseiaceae bacterium
CCGAGTTCGTGACGTATGCGACGCACCTCATGCTCGTCGAAGCACTGCAAATAGCATGCGTCCGCGTGTTCCGTAAACCCGAATCGCGCCAGCACATCAAGCACGAGACTCGTGATGTCGACGCCCTCGCGCTGGTGCCACGCCGGTGCCTTGATTTCGGGATAGATGCCGACGGGGCGCGCACCTCGCTCGCACAGGTCGGCGACGAATTGCAGCTCGCGTTCGAGGGAATGCACACGAAAATCCTCGCCGGCCGACGGAAAGCGGCCCGGATAGACCGGATTGCCGTCGGCATTCGTCCGCTCGTGGGCCCGCAACGACTCGATTTCAGCGAGCTCGAAGTCCCGGACATAATATCGCCCGTCCTCGCGCGCGCGCCCCGGGAAACGCACTGCAACGTCGGTGACCCGTTCGAGGTGGATATCGTGAAGCACGATCAGCCGGTCATCGCGGGTCGCAACGATGTCCTGCTCCAGGTAGTCGGCGCCCATCGCGTAGCCCAGGGCCTTGGCCGCCAGCGTGTGCTCGGGCAGGTGACCGGATGCGCCTCGATGAGCAATGATGACCGGACGCATGGAATACTCTACTTTAGAATCCCACTGTATTTAACTGATTTCATTAATCTTCTATCGGCCCATCTGCGGTAAAACCGGGGAAATCGATGACTTCCCAGCGAGCCGTGTCCTCGCCACGCCCTACCCGCTTGATCGCGTCGACCATCTCACGGTCATTCCACTCGATGTGCTCTTTGGCCCGCACCGCGATCTCCTCGGGCGTATCCCGCATGCCGCCAAACGGCTTGATCGCGATCATGCCGATTTTGTTCGCATCCGCAACGTCCATCATGAACTTCACGAGTTCCTCGTTATCGTCGTACAGCGAAGGCGTGACGAAGGCGGCCTCGGCCTGTTTCATCTGCGCGATCAGCTCGTCCTTGATCTCCTGGAGCCCGCCGGACTGCGGCACGTTTTCGGGTTTGCTGACGTTCAGGTAGTAGAAACGGTCCGCGCTTTCGAGGAACTCGAAGATGCGCAGATAGTCATCACTTTCGTGAAAACTGTGCATCGCAAACACGCGAATCGGATTGCTCTCAGACACCAGGGACTCCTCATCCGGACTCTCGTCGGGCTAGTTTACCGGACCTGTTCCCATAGTTTGGGGGTTTCTGTATCGTAGCGGCGAATGCGTCTCCTTTTGTACAACATACGCTACGCTGTCGGCGGCGGCGCGAGCATGCACGTGCCGCTCCCGGGGGCCGGTTACGTGCTCGGCAACCAGGCCGTACTGCCCGAAATCACCCAGTTCATCAAATCGATCGACCCCGACGTCGTCGGGCTAATCGAGGTCGATACCGGTTCGATTCGCAGCCGTAACGTCAACCAGGCTGAGTCCATCGCCGCTGATCTCGGCATGAACACGTCCTACGAGACCAAGTACGGGGAGCGCTCGATCAACCAGATGCTGCCGATCGTGCGCAAGCAGGGGAACGCGTTCATGGCGGCGCCCCGCGTGCACGGTGAGCGCTTCCACTATTTCGATACCGGCATCAAGCGCCTGATCATCGAGCTGGAGATGGACGACTTCGCCATCTTCCTCGTCCACCTGTCCCTCAAGTATCGTCACCGTCACCTGCAGTTGCGGCGATTGTTCGACCTGATAGAAGAGACGAAAAAGCCCGTCGTCGTCGCCGGGGACTTCAATACCTTCTGGGGCGAGAACGAGATCTACTTGTTCATGAAGGCCGCGGGACTGACGTCCGCCAACGTGAACAGCGTTCCCACCTACCCGAGTCGCGCGCCTCGCAAAGAGCTCGACTTCATCCTGTATCAGGACGGCATCAACGTCACGAACTTCGAGATCCCTGACGTACGCCATTCCGACCACCTGCCACTCGTGTGTGATTTTGAGCTGGCCAAGTAAAAGAGAAAGACCATGAGAGAGCATTGGAAACTCGACACCGATGATGCCGGCATCGCCTGGCTGTGTCTGGACAAGGCGGAGGCCAAGGCCAACGTCCTGTCATCCTATGTCATCGAAGAACTCGATGGCGTCCTCGACGAACTGGCAGCCAGTCCGCCCAGGGGACTCGTGCTGTATTCCGGCAAGCCGGGCAGTTTCGTCATGGGAGCGGACATCACGGAGTTCTCCGACTTCGCATCGGCCGAGGAAGTTGCCCGGCTCGGACAACTGGGGCAGAACGTATTTCGGCGCTTCTCGACTCTGCCCTGCCCGACTGTTGCCTACGTGAACGGTGTCTGCCTGGGCGGTGGTCTGGAAATCGTGATGTTCTTCGACTACCGCGTCGGGCCGACCGGAGACAGCCGGATATTCGGTCTTCCCGAGGTCAAGCTCGGCCTGCACCCGGGATTCGGCGGCACGGTGAACGCCGTCCAGCTTTGCGGTGTACGCGCCGGAATGCAGCTGATGCTGACAGGCAACCCGATTAATGCGAAGAAGGCCCTGCGAACCGGTCTCATCGATCGCATCGCCGGAGAGGACAATTGGCGTACCGTGGCGCAGGACCTCATCGCCAATCGCCCGTCCCTGCGAAAGGCACCGCTGGTCGATCGCATCATGGGTCTCGCGCCTTTCCGCCCGTTCGTCAAAAACATGCTTATCAAGCAGGTTGCCGGCAAGGCCCGTAAGGATCACTACCCGGCGCCGTACGCGATGATCGACCTGTGGGCTGAACACGGCGCGTCACCGAAGACCGGCTTCAAAGCCGAAGCCGAGAGCTTCGGGCGCGTCATGTGCACGGATACGGCGCGAAACCTGATTCGTGTTTTCTTCCTGCAGGGCAAGCTCAAGAAGCAAGGTAACCGGACGGATACTGAGATCAAACACGTCCACGTCGTCGGTGCCGGTGTGATGGGCGGCGATATCGCGGCCTGGTGCGCGCTTCGCGGGCATACCGTGACGCTGCAGGACCGCGAGCAGAAGTACATCGACCCGGCGCTGGAACGCGCGGCGAAACTCTTTTCGAAGAAGGTACGCGATGATGCCAAACGAGCCGAAACGTCAGCACGGTTACGTGCCGACGTCAGCGGCGACGGCGCGGCCGAAGCCGATCTGATTATCGAGGCCATTTTCGAGAACCTCGAGGCCAAGCAGGCGCTTTACCGGGAATTGCAGGCGAAGATGAAACCGGGTGCGCTGCTCTCGACGAATACGTCCAGTATTCGACTCGAGGAGCTGCGCACGGTGCTCGATGAACCCACGCGTTTCATCGGTCTGCATTTCTTCAATCCGGTAGCGATGCTTCCTCTCGTTGAGGTGATTCGCTGTGCAGACACCGACCGGGAAGCCATGGACATCGGTTTTGCGTTCACGAAAGGTATCGGCAAGTTTCCACTCGAATGTCTGAGTTCGCCCGGTTTCGTCGTGAACCGTATCCTCGCGCCTTACATGGGTGAGGCGATGGCGTTGGCGAAGGAAGGTGTACCGCTTGTCGAGATCGACAAGGCCGCCATGGATTTCGGCATGCCCATGGGGCCGATCGAGCTGGCCGACAGCGTCGGACTGGACATCGCCCGGCATGTCGCCGGCATTTTGACGACCGCGTCGGACCGGGAGGTACCGGACAACGACCTCGCCTCCATGGTCGAGGCCGGGAATCTCGGTCGCAAAACCGGTCAGGGCTACTATCGCTGGGAGGACGGCAAAGCGGTGAAGCCGCCCTCTTCCGGTGGGAACGTGCCGGCGGACATGCAGGATCGCCTGATCCTGGCCATGGTCAACGAGGCGGTGGCCTGTCTTGACGAGGGTGTCGTAACAGAAGCCGATCTTCTCGATGCGGGTGTCATATTCGGGACCGGTTTTGCGCCGTTCCGCGGTGGGCCGATCAACTATGCCCGGGAGCGTGGCATTGAATCGGTGACCGCGAGCCTGCGTGATCTCGCCGGCCGTCACGGCAATCGATTCGCCCCGCACGAGGGCTGGTCGAACGTGTGACGCCCGTCACAACCGGGCGGGCTTTGCGCGGCAAACTGTGCGTTGCTTCACGCTGCCGGTGACAGACGGTACCGGAAGTCGTTGAATTGAAGGTAGAATACGCGCTTGACGTAATACCGATACGAAGAGCGATCGCGAGACCAAACGGGATGATTGATGTCAGGTGAGCAGGTAAGCACTGAGCTGCTCAGGGGTTTTTCGCCACTGGACGGCCTGAAACGCGACAATCTCGCGGCGCTTGCCCGCAAGGTGCAGATTCGCGAACTCACGCCGGGCCAACTTCTGTTCAAGGAAGGCGACACCGAGAAACGCACGATTTACGTCGTGTCCGGTGTCCTCGAACTTCTGAGCAGCGGCAAACTGGCTGGCAAGGTCGAGGGCGGTACCGAGGTCTCCCGACAGCCCGTGGCACCGGTGTTTCCGAGACGTGTGACGGCCAAAGCCCGCGATCGGGTTCGCTTCATCTCGATCGACAGCGATCTGCTGGACGTGATGCTGACCTGGGACCAGACCGGCACCTATGAAGTATCGGAATTGCAGGGCAAGTCGGACCAGGGCAACGAAGACTGGATGACGATGCTGCTGCAGACCAAAGCGTTTCACAAGATTCCGCCGGCCAACATCCAGGCCATCTTCATGCGCATGCAGCAGATCAATTATCGCTCGGGCGACGTGATCCTCAAACAGGGCGCCGAGGGCGACTACTTCTACGTGCTGATTCGCGGCTCCGCGCTCGTTACTCGCGAAACGCCGCTCAGCAAGGAAGGCATCAAGCTGGCCGAATTGCGCGTCGGCGACACATTCGGCGAGGAGGCGCTGATCTCCGACGCCAAGCGCAATGCCACTGTGACGATGCAGACCGACGGCGCGGTCATGCGCCTCGGCAAGGACGACTTCAAGAAGCTCCTCAACGAACCCATGCTCGAGTGGGTGTCACGCAGCCAGGCGGAGGACATCATTCGCCAGGGAGGCCAGTGGCTGGACGTAAGGCTGCCCAGCGAATTCGAGAACCAGCATCTCGACGGCTCGATCAACATCCCGCTGTATTTCATCCGGCTGAAGATCTCGACACTGGACCCCGACAGGAAGTACGTCGTGTGTTGCGATACGGGTCGGCGGAGCTCCGCGGGTGCTTATATCCTGAGCGAGCGCGGCTACCAGGCGTTTGTCCTGGAGGGCGGCATAAGCACTGAGAATTCTTGAGGCGCTTTCGGCGCGCAGCACACTGACCGTGCGGTCTACATCGTGTGGGTCGGTTTGTCGCCGCCAAGGGCGCCGGCGAGGTAGGTCTCGATCTTCTTCTGCGTATTGCCTTGATCCTGATCCGAGAACTGCACGCCGATCCCCGCCGTGCGCTTGCCCTGCGCGCCTTTGGGGGTCATCCAGATCACCGTGCCGGCAACCGGGATCTTCTCTTCCTCGCCCATCAGGTTGAGTAGCATGAAGACCTCGTCACCGAGCCGATAGGAACTGTTGGTCGGAATGAACAGGCCGCCGTTCACGACGTACGGCATATAGGCCAGGTACAGGGCGCTCTTGTCCTTGATCGTCAGTGTCAGCAGTCCAGGTTTGCTCATCAGTCTTGCCCTTGGGGCGTCAACGCGACGCCAGGATAAGGTTCAGTCCGTCCAACGGGGCTTCGAGGTTGCATTCGCGCAGACCGCCGGCCCAGTCGATCAACAGGCTCTCGAACGTCAGTTGCGGGTTCCATGAACCCTGCGCCTGACCTCGCAACCGGTTGATTATGTCTAGATAGCAGAACAGGTTTCGGCTGTCCATGCGCCGTAGCACAGAATCATCAATCGCAATCCCCGCGGCCCGTTCACGGCCCGCCGACAGCGCGACCAGCGCCAGTCTGACCTGATGGGAAAGCCAGTTGAGCACGAATACGGGCTCGATCCGGGCCCAACGGGCCGCGACCTCCACGGCGGAGCCCTGACCACGGCCGAGTGCGTTCATATCGCGTGCCATCCCTGCCCCGGTTTCCAGTTCTTCGAGCGCCGGGATTGCCGCCAGCGGCGCTCCGCCGACCGCGCGCAACGCGTCAATCCACGCCGCCCCGGGCTGCAGCCGATCGAGCCAGGCCAGACCTTCGGCTTCGGTGGGTGGCGCAAAGTCGATACGCTGACAGCGGCTGAAAATCGTCGCCGGCAAATGGCCGACGCGATCGGCGATGAGCACGAGCAGCGCGTCGCCGGGCGGCTCCTCGAGCGTCTTGAGCAGGCTGTTGGCGGCATTGACCGTCATCGCGTTGGCCGGTTCGATGACGGCGACTTTGCCTTCGCCCTCGTAGCTCGTCAGGCCGAGTTCGTGGACGAGCCCGCGAATCTGTTCGATACCGATCGTCGCCTTGTCCTCGGCCGGCGCTATCCAGTGCAAATCGGCATGCTCCAAGGGCGTGGCCGGATGGCTCGGAAACGCACCGCCGTCCGTGCCGAGAAAAACAGAAGCCATCCAGTTGGCGGCCGCACGCTTGCCTGTGCCCGGCGGCCCGACAAGCAGTACGGCATGCGGCACCCGTTCGTGCCGGACCCGGTCGAGCCAACCCTCGGTGAATCGCTTTAGCCAGCCTATTTCCATTAATTATTAGTATTTTATAAAGTTTTTCTACAGTACATTATCAGCAAGGATTTGCGCTACGAGTGTCCGCATATCGTTGGTGACTTCGTTGAGGCCGCGCGTCGTGTCGATGACGACGAAGCGGTCGGGTTCGCTCATCGCGAGCCGGAGATAGCACTCGCGCACGCGCTCGAAGAACTCGTTACGCTCCTGCTCGAAACGGTCGGGCTCGCTGCGTTGACCGGCGCGCTCCATGCCGACCTCGACCGGGGCGTCCAGCAGAATGGTCACGTCCGGCCAGGTGTCACCGTGCACCCAGTCGGCGACGAGGTCGATCGTTTCCATCGGAATGCCGCGTCCGCCTCCCTGGTAGGCGCGCGTGGAATCCGTGAAGCGGTCGCAGACTACCCAGGTGCCCGCGTCCAGTGCCGGGACGATGACGTTGTTGACGTTGAACGAACGCGCGGCAAACATCAAAAGCACTTCGGCGATCTCGGGAACGGGCTCGTCGCCGCGGTTCATCAGGATGTCGCGAATGTCTTCCGCCAGCGGCGTGCCACCCGGTTCGCGCGTTGTGAGAACCTTGCGGCCGGCCGTTTCGAGGCACTCGACGAGCGTCGCCATGTTGGTCGACTTGCCGACCCCTTCGATGCCCTCGATCGAGATGAACTTGCCGCGTTCCATATCAGCGCCCTTCCCGGCGATTCTGCCTGAGTCGCTTAAGGTACTCGGCAACCGCCGCTTCATGCTCTTCCCGGGTCTTCGAGAATGCGTGGCTACCGTCGCCGAGGCCCGTAGCGACGAAGTACAGCTCCTCGCCGTCTGCGGGGTGCAAGGCGGCATGGATGGCCGCTGCGCCCGGCATTGCAATGGGCGTCGGCGGCAAGCCGTGGCGCGTATACGTGTTGTAAGGCGTGTCGGTTCGCAGGTCCTTGCGCGTCAGATTGCCGTTGAAGTCGGGTCCGATGCCGTAGATCACGGTCGGATCCGTCTGCAGGCGCATGCGCTTTGCCAACCTGCGCGTGAATACGCCGGCGATCCGCTGCCGTTCGTCGGCGCGTGCTGTTTCCTTCTCGATGATCGAAGCGAGTATCAGCGCCTCGTAAGGTGTCCTGACGAGCGTCTCTTCACCGCGGCCCCGCCACTTTTCGGCCAACACCTCCTGCATCAGCTCGTAGGCCTGCGCGAGAACATCCCGGTCGGTCGAATTGCGGGGAAAGCGATAGGTCTCGGGCAGGAAAAGGCCTTCCGGATTCGTCTCCGTTGCGCCAAGTTCCCGCAGGAATGCAGGCCAGTCCTCATCGTTCATCGACGCGTCGATGACCTCGCTGGCATGCAGCGCGGCCAGAAGATCGTAGCGGTTCCAGCCCTCGATGATCGTGAAGGAATGCAGCTGCACAGCGCCTTTCTCGAACATCAGCAGCAGGTGATAGGGGTTTGTCCCGGCTTCGATACGGTACTCACCGGCCTTGATCGCGTTTTCGGCGCCGGTCCACTTCGCGGTCAGGCGCAGCCAGAAATCACTTTCGATGAACCCGGCATCGATGAGATCCCGAGCTACGGCGCTGAACGGACTGCCCGGTTCGACGACGAATGTCGCACCGTCTTCCGGGACATCGAGTTCGGTCGTCATCGCCTTGTTCAGTTGCCACACGCCGAGACCCGTCGCGACGACGATCACGGCGAGGACGACAGCAATGGTTTTCGCGATGCCGATCAACCCCGGCACTCCAGGACGCCGTGGTCGGCAAGCAGCCCCAGCACCTGCCGGGTAACCGGACCGACCCGCCACGTGAGATCGCCGCACCGGTTCACCGGGATCGCCCCCATCTGGCTATTGGTCAGAAAGACTTCATCCGCATCGGCAAGATCGTCTTCGGACAAGGACCCGATCTCGCAGCCGAGTTCCGTGGCGTCGAGCAGTGCCAGCAGGTGACGGCGCATCGTACCGTCGACACCGCAGCGCTCGAGAGAAGGCGTGCGTATCCGGCTGTCCTTGACGATGAACACGTTCGACATGGTACCGCAGACCAGTCGGCCCTCCGCGTCGAGCGTCAGGCCTTCGAAGGCCCCCGTGGGCAGGCACTCGGAACGCGCCAGGACCTGTTCGAGCCGGTTCAGGGTCTTCAGCCCTGCCGTTGCCGGGCCAATCGCCAGCCGAGTACTGCAGAGCATGGTCGCGACGCCTGTCACGTACGACGAGCGGCTGACAGGGGATGCCTGAAAGACCCCGACGAAGACGCGGGGATCGGCAGGCATGCTCCGGCCGTAGCCGCGCTGCGTGACGCCGGCCGTCAGGATGATCTTGGCGATGGAGAACATCGGGTCGCAGTCGCTGTTTGCCAAAGCGGCGTCGAGCCGGGCGCGCAACACCTTGACCGCGGGAGTCATGAGGCCCAGTCTGCGGCATCCACGCACCAGGCGCTCATAGTGCAAATCCCACAAACGCGGCTCGCCGCGTCGGATCGCGATCGTCTCGAACAGCCCGTCACCGTACTGCAGGCCACGGTCGTCGAGCTCGATCGCGCTCGCGGGCTTGTCTATCTCGTACCAGTCGCTCATCCGGTTATCGCACGCAGCAGACCCTCGGCCTTGGCTCGCGTTTCCTCGAGTTCGGCGTGTGGATCCGAGTCTGCGACAATGCCTGATCCGGCGCGGAAGGTCACGTTCCCGTTCTGTTTCACGAGCGTGCGAATCAGTATGTTCAGGTCGAGGCTGCCGTCGCGGTTCAGGTAGCCGAAAGAGCCGGTATACGCACCGCGCGGTCCCTGCTCCAGTTCGTCGATGATCTCCATGCATCGGACTTTCGGGCAGCCGGTTATCGTACCGCCCGGAAAGACCGCGGCGATCGCCTGCCCCGGCGTGACCTCGTCGCGCAGCTCACCGCGTACGTTTGATACGATGTGGTGCACGTGTGCATAGCTCTCGAGCACCATCATTTCGTTGACTTCGACCGTCCCGGCGCGACAGACGCGGCCGAGGTCGTTGCGTTCGAGATCGATCAGCATGACGTGCTCGGCCCGCTCTTTCGGATTGGCGAAGAGTTCGGCCGAAAGGCTGTCGTCCGTTTCGACGTCCTCCGAACGAGGCCGCGTGCCCGCGATGGGACGGGTCGAGACGATGCCGTCCCGGACCCGCAACAGGCGTTCCGGCGATGAGGAGATAATCGCGCTGTCGTGCCAGCGCGCGATCCCGGCAAACGGACCCGGGTTCGATTGGCAAAGCACCTCGTAGATGTCGCTGGCGCTCACGGTCCGGGGCGAAGTCGCGGACCATTCCCGCGACAGGTTCGCCTGGTAAATGTCGCCCGCCGCGATGTATTCCTTGGCGTTCACGACGGCCGATGTGAAGCGCTCTGCCGCTTCCTCCGCAAGGTCGGTCAGTATTGCCCTTGCGGTCGTTCGCCTGCGATCCAGTGCCTGGACGTCGCTGCGGACCGCGACGGTGTCCTCGTCGTGGCCGGGCTCCGCGATGAGCCAGCAGGTCTCTTCGGCATGGTCGTAAACGAGTGCTGCCGGACAGCGAACCGCGAAAGCCGCCGGAAGTACAGGGTCCGCACGAAGATCGAGGCCCGGCTCGATCTCGTCGGCCAGTTCGTAACCGAGGTACACGAACCAGCCGCCATGAAACGGCAGTTCGGAATGAACCGGCGGGACACGCTCCTGTTGCCAGCGTGCGTCGAGATCATCGAGAAACGGGCGATCGCCGCCGGCAACGATCGCGTCGCCGGGACACGCGAACAGAACATCGAAACGACCGAGCGCCCCGCCATGCGCGGTGCTTTGCAACAGGAACGGATAACGCGCCGGATGCTCGCGATGCAGTTGCCGCAGATCGGCGGGACCCGCAATCGCGCGCAGTCGCTCAGTCAATGGCTCGAAGAATGAGGCTTCCGTTGGTTCCGCCGAAACCGAAGGAATTCGACAGCACGGTGCGGACCTTTGCGTCGCGCGCCGTTTTCGGCGTGTAGTCGAGATCACACTCCGGATCCTGGTCGTCGAGGTTGATCGTGGGCGGAATCGCCTGGTGTTCGATCGCCAGGGCGCAGAAGATCGCCTCGGCAACACCCGCCGCACCAAGAAGGTGGCCCGTCGTGGACTTGGTCGAGCTGATCATGACCTTGCCGGCATGGTCACCAAACGCCCGTTTGATCCCATTGGTTTCGCCGATGTCGCCGGCCGGTGTCGACGTGCCGTGCGTATTGATGTAGTCGACATCGCCGGGATCGATACCCGCGTCCTCGATGGCCGCCGACATGCACTTGCGCGCACCCTCACCATCGGCAGGTGGCAGCGTGATGTGGTAGGCATCGCCGCTCATACCGAAGCCGATCAGCTCGGCATAGATCTTCGCGCCGCGAGCCCTGGCGTGTTCGTATTCTTCGAGGACCACGGTGCCGGCACCGTTACTGAGAACGAAACCGTCCCGGTCGATGTCGTAAGGCCGGCTTGCTCCTGCCGGGTCGTCGTTGCGGGTGGACATCGCGCGCGCCGAGCAGAAGCCGGCCATCGCCAGCTCGGTCGTCGC
>JANQGP010000250.1 GCA_028277265.1 Woeseiaceae bacterium
GCGCCGGACAGCGTTTCCAGCGTCACCCAGGCGCCACCGTCGTCGAGATACTGAACCTGCAGGTCTTCGCCGAAGTCCGGGTCTTCACTGAAACTGTCCGCACCGCGGCGTATCCACATCGTGATGTCCTGGAACGTGATGTCCGACGTATCGACGGCGACGGACGTGACCTCGACGACGCCGCCGTTGAGGAACAACGAGTGGTTCGGAGACTGCGACGTTGCGCTGCTCGTGCCGGACTTCCCGGAGGTCGGATTGACGGTCCAGTTGGTGGAAAGCCCGTTCTCGAAATCGTCGCAACTGCCGATATCGATGCCGCTCGCGGGCGCGATTTCGGTGACGACGACATCGTCGAAGTGCCAGTAGTCGAAGTCGAAGCCGCTGCCGTCGGTCTGTCGCAATCGGATCGCGAGATTTCCGTGCCGGGCGTCGGCTGGCAGTGTGAACGACTCCTGGTAGACCTGACCATTGGTGCCGTCGCCGAAGTAGTTCCGAAGCTGCGCCCAAGAGTTGTCGGCGCGACGGTATTCGAGGACGAAGTCTTCACCCGCGTCGGTGTCTTCACTGAAGAAGTCCGCACCGCGCCGGACCCAGAGCCGCAGTCGTGCTTCGGGAACCGCGGCGTTGAAGGCCGGACTCGTCACCGTTACCGCCTGGTTGCTCGTGAAGGCCCCGAAACTCCCTGTTCCGGCGTATCCGGCGTTGCTACTGACGCCCGATATCGACCCGTTGGTCGTCGTCCATCCGGCCAATGAGCCGTCTTCGAAGTCGTCTGAGAACAGCACATCGCCCGGCGCGGCCATCGCCAGCGCCGGGGCCAGAAGTGCTACCCCAAGCAGTTGTTTTGCAAATCGTTTTGCCACAAGCAACTCTACCTGCGCTCATTGCAGGCCGGATTTGACTTAATTCTAGGGAGAGCGGCGCGTCGTCGACACAACGCAGGTCACAGTTTTGGTGCGTCCCCGGGGAGGGCGGTCATTTGCAATCGTCGCCGGCATCGAGCACGGCCTGCGTTGCCTCGTCGGGCGGCGCGTCGGACGGGTTGCCCGCATCGAACACGACGCGCCATACGCCGTCATCGTTGAGGCGCCAGATCGAGTTGAATGTGCCCCAGTACTCGACCGGTCTGCCGTCCGCATCTTCCGACCTGACCCGGTATGGGCCGCGCGACAACGCGAGCCGCTCGTCATCGAGCACTTCGACAATGTCGGGGCGCCACCGGATGGTCGGCCCGTCAACCGCGAAAAACGGCGCCCAGGCCGCGGCAACCTCGTCGACGCCGCGACGGACGTCACTTGCGACAAAGCGTGCATCCGCATCGATGAACGAGCGGAATGCGTCGAGGTCGCGTGCTTCAGCGGCCAGGCTGAACGCGATCTCGCGACAGCGTACGTCGGCGAACGCGGGAACGGCCGTGGCAAGCAGGAACACGAACGGCAATGCAATGCGCATAGTCACTATGGTACCGCGCATGGACACGTTGTGTTGCCGATGGCCGCGACCCTGGGACCCAGGCGGCCGAAGGCCAGATCTGACGCGGCACGGAGCCCCTGAAGCTCGATTGAAGCCCCTCGGGACATCCTGTAACATGCGCCTCCCGCGGTCGGGGCGTGGCGCAGTCTGGTAGCGCACTTCGTTCGGGACGAAGGGGTCGGAGGTTCAAATCCTCTCGCCCCGACCAGTTAAATTTGGGGACGGTATACCTAAAAAAAGGTCACTGTCCCCTTTTTTTAGGTATGCCGTCCCTGAGTTTGAAGATACAGTCCGCGAGTTCCTTCTCCGGTACGTCATCGAGCCACTCGGGATTCCGGAACGCGTGCTTGATGCCGCGCGCCAACTTGCCGATCTGCATACCGTCGACGACACGGTGGTCGAATGTGCCGGTCAGGGGCAGGATCGTGCGGATTACGATCTCTCCGTTTCGAACGACGGGCTTCTCCTCGATCTTGCCGAGCACCACGACGCAAGGAACCTTGGCGGCCGGCATCAGCGCGGTCATTCCCGTGTTGAGTCCGAAGCTGCCGATATCGGACACGACGAACGAGCCGAAACTGTGCGCCGACAGCCCGAGCGCTTCTATCTCGATACCCATGTCGACAGTAATCCATTTGAGCAGCCGAAAGACCGGCCGCCGCAATGGCCATGGAATACGGTTCAGGACGTACTTGTTCTTCGCCGCCCTGATCTCGCTGCCGGCACGGCTGCGCGACGCTTTCTCGCGGATCTCCTCCGCGATCTCGCTTACCGGTCGCGCATGTGCGTCGCGGATGATTGCCGGCGTCACACCGGCGTCGCCCCCAACCTGGACGGGAACCATTACATCGAGGTACTCGCGGCCGACGACGGCGCCGCGGCGAATGAAGCAGTTCATCTCGGGAACGTCGAACGCCATGGCGCGGGCAAGGACCGCCGTCGTCATGTGCACCATCGTGAGCTTGACGCCTTCCTCGCGCTTGCGGTCGATAAACCGTTTTGCATCGGTCACGTCGATATCGAGCGTGCCGTAGACCCGCGAATCGGTCGGCGTCGTGTAAATCGCAGCCGACGTGACGCGCCACGGCGTATTGAAACGGTCCGACACTAAGAACGCCGCTGGATCGCAAACTCCGCCAGCGCGATGAGCGCGCGACGATAATCGGAATCGGGAACGTCGGACAGCGTCTTGATCGCGGCGTCGGCAGCCTCCCGCGCGCGCGCCGCCGTGTAGTCGAGTGCCCCGGTCGCCTCGATCACGGCGAGGATCTTGTCGATACGCTCGAGCCCTCCTTCGAGCAAGGCCTCGCGGACGACCTCGCGCTGCTCGGGCGTGCCTTCGCGCATCGCGTAGATCAGCGGCAGTGTGGGCTTGCCTTCGGCCAGGTCGTCGCCGAGGTTCTTGCCGAGCTCGGCGGCTGACGCATCATAGTCGAGTGCGTCGTCGACGAGCTGGAACGCCGTTCCGAGATGCTGACCGTAACGGACCATCGCATCCTCGACCGCGGCATCCTGCCCGGCGAGGACGGCCGCGATCTGCGCGCCGGCTTCGAACAGACGAGCCGTCTTGCGGTAGATCACCTGCCGGTAGTCGTCTTCGCTCGTGTCCGGGTCGTGGACGTTCATGAGCTGCTGGACTTCGCCGGCCGCGATCGTGTTGGTCGCGTCGGCGAGAATCCGCATGACGCGCATGTCGCCGATATCGACCATCATCTGGAACGACCGAGAATAGAGGAAGTCCCCGACGAGCACACTGGCCTGGTTGCCGAACACGGTATTGGCCGATTCCTTTCCACGGCGACGCTGCGACGAGTCGACAACATCGTCGTGTAGCAGCGTCGCGGTGTGAATGAACTCGATGATCGCCGCGGCAAGGACATGCTGCTCGCCCGGGTAGCCGAGCGCACGTGCCGCGAGCAGGACGATCAGCGGCCTCAGGCGTTTACCGCCGCTCATCACGATGTACTCGGAAACCTGCGAGACGAGGGGTACGTCGCTCTCGAGACTGCTGGAAATCAGCCGGTTCACGGCCTCCAGGTCGTCGTTCACGAGTGCCGCCACGTCATCGAAGTCGACGGCATCGGGTGTTTTCTGGGCCAGCTGCATAAGATTCGTGATAATGCCTGAAAGCCGAAGTCAAGGCGAGACGGCCGCGGCGATTTGGTCTCGCTGACACACTCTTGCAAGCTATTGAAAAGCAGTACAATTTCTCGGCCCGGCAACGTTGACCCCGGGCCCCGGAATCTATAGAATTCCGGCTCTTTTGTGGCGCCGGCCAATTTTTCGCCTGCGCGCTGATCGCGTTACGCTACAAAAATATCTTATTTCTCAGTAGGTTGCGGGTTCTGCGACCTGCGTAATGGAGCAGACGGAATGTATGCGGTTTTTCGCAGCGGCGGTAAGCAGTACCGCGCGGCCAAAGGCGACGTCCTGCGTGTCGAGAAACTCGACGCGGAAGAGGGCGCTACGGTCGAGTTCGACGAGGTCCTGCTCGTCGGTGAGGGCAGTGACATCAAGGTCGGTCACCCGGTCCTGACCGGCAGCACTGTCAGCGGCAAGGTCGTGCGCCAGGGCAAGAGCAGGAAGGTGCCGGTCGTGAAGTTCAAGCGCCGCCAGAACTACCTGCGACAGGGCTCGCATCGCCAGTTCTTTACCGAGGTCGAGATCACCGGTATTTCGGGCGCCTCGGCGAAGAAAGCCGCGCCGAAGAAAGAAGCCGCTGCAGACGAAAAGCCTGCCGCGAAGAAGGCGGCCAAGAAGAAGACGGCCAAAAAGGCAGCGGCCAAGAAGACGGCTGCGAAAAAGCCGGCTGCGAAAAAGCCGGCGGCGAAGAAGAAGGCCGCCAAGAAGACGGCACCCGGGAAGGACGACCAGGACTAACGTAGCCGGGCGCACTGCCCGGTGACAGCAGACACAGGTACAGCACAGTGGCACATAAGAAAGCAGGCGGCAGCAGCAAGAACGGTCGCGATTCGGAAAGCAAACGCTTAGGCGTCAAGATCTA
>JANQGP010000091.1 GCA_028277265.1 Woeseiaceae bacterium
CATCGTGTTCGACCCCGCCTACGATTCCTACGAGCCCGCGGTCACGCTGGCCGGCGGCATCACGCGGCACATCCCGCTGCTCATCGACGAGAATGGCCACGATTTTCGCCCGGACTTTGACAGGCTTCGCGAGACGCTCTGTGAAAGGACGCGACTCGTCATCCTGAACTTCCCGCACAACCCGACCGGGGCGATTCTCTCGAGCGGCGATCTCGATACGCTGGCCGAGATCGTCCGCGACACGGAGTGCTTCCTGTTGTCCGACGAGGTGTACGAGCACATCGTGTTCGACGGCCAACCGCATCACAGCCTGCTGAGTCATGACGAACTGTGGCGACGATCAATGGTGATCTGCTCGTTCGGCAAGACCTTTCACGCCACCGGCTGGAAGCTCGGCTATTGCGCGGCGCCCGCGAGCCTGACCGGGGAGTTTCGCAAAGTCCACCAGTTCACCGTGTTCACGGTCAGTACCCCGACACAGCACGGCGTCGCGGACTTCCTGCGCAGCCATCCCGGATTCTACGAACGCCTGCCGACCTTCTACCAGCAAAAGCGCGACCATTTCTGCAACCTCCTCGAGGGATCACGTTTCAGGTTCGCACCGGCTCGCAGCACGTTCTTCCAGCTTCTGGATTACGGCGAGATCAGCGACGAATACGATGCCGATCTCGCGGTTCGATGGACGAAGGAGATCGGCGTCGCCTCGATACCGTTGACCGTATTCTGCGAGTCGCCGTTCACGGGCACGCGCCTGCGATTCTGCTTCGCGAAAGACGACGCGACGCTCGAAGCGGCCGCCGAAAAGCTGAGGGCGCTCTAGCCCCGGGCGGTCAGGCCGTACCGAGCTGAAACGCCAGCAGCGCGCCAACGTACCCGACGACGGTCATGTAGACCCAGGCGAAAACGGGCCAGCGCCACGTGTTGGTCTCTCGCCGGATGATGGCGAGCGTGGCCGCACACTGCAGACAACACGCGTAGAAGATCAACAGGCCGATGACCATCGGTAGCGTGAAGACGGGCGAGCCGTCGGGCCAGGTTGACGACTTCAGGCGCGCGCCGAGAGTTGCTTCATCGGCGTCGTCGCCGACCGCGTAGACCGTGCCGAGCACGGCGACGACGACCTCGCGCGCGGGGAAGCCGGCGATGACCGCGGCCGACACGCGCCAGTCCCATCCGAGCGGTTTGAATACGGGTTCGACGGCCTTGCCCGCCCGGCCGAGCCAGCTCTGCTCCATTTGCACGGCCGCGGCGACGTTCTCGTCCGCAACGGCAGTCGGCTCCTCGACGCGCGGGAAGTAAGCCAGCGCCCAGACGATGACGGCAACGGCGAAAATGACGGTACCCGCTCGCTTCAGGAAGACCTTGGCTCGGCCCAGCAGCTGGATCAGAACGGTCTGCAGATTGGGACGACGGAATTCGGGCAGCATCAGCGCAAAAGGCGGCTTCGGCCCGCGCAACGTCGTCTTTCGCATGACGAGCGCGGTCAGGATGCCCATCACGATTCCGAACAGGTACAAACCGAACAGGATGAGGCCCTGCAGGTTCATGAACCCGACTTTCTGTGCCGGCACGAACGCGCTGATCAACAGCGCGTAGACCGGCAAACGCGCCGAGCAGGTCATGAACGGCGCCGCGAGAATCGTCGCGATGCGGTCGCGGCGATTCGGAATGACGCGCGTTGCCATGATGCCCGGTATGGCACAGGCGAAACTCGAGATCATCGGGATGATCGACTGCCCGGATAAACCGACCGAACGCATCAGACGGTCCATCAGGTACGCGGCCCGCGCCAGGTACCCCGTGTCCTCGAGCAGGATGATGAACACGAACAGAATCAGGATCTGCGGCAGAAAGATGATGACGCTGCCTACCCCGGCGATGACGCCATCGGCTACCAGGCTCGAGAACGCCGTGTCTCCCAGCGCATCGAACACGCTGGCGCCCAGCGCCGACGTCGCTGCATCGATGACGTCCATAATCGGCGTCGCCCACGCAAACACGGCCTGGAACACGACCGCCATGACCACGAAAAGGCCGATCGTGCCGGGCAA
>JANQGP010000133.1 GCA_028277265.1 Woeseiaceae bacterium
ACGAGTGTGCCGTTGTCCATGCGGTAGCCGTCTTGATGCTGGAAGCGGTCTTCCTCGTCCTTGTGCAGGCGAACGCCTGTCGACAGCAGCAGGCCGGCATCGCCGAGACTCAGGTCCCAGTCGATCTTCGCCTGTACGCCTTGCGAGTAGTAGTTGCGGTTGTTGGCGCGAATCTGGATATCGTCGTCGGCGCTCGTCGTGCCCGTCAGGTAGCCATACTCGGTCGCGTAGGTGACCGGGTCCGCGAGCACGTTGCCGGCGCTCTGGCCCGCGACAGACTGCAGCTTGTACCAGTTGCGCTTGAAGTCGTTACGGTAAGCCGTAACCTCGCCGCGCCAGTTCGAATCCGCGTCGATGACGTAGGTTGCCTGGTAGGTCTCGTGTTCGCTCTGGAAGGTGTCGTTGGCGGAGGCAGCGTAACGGCGATTCGGGTTGGCGGCGAAATCGTCGTCCGTCAGACCCAGGTAGGTCTCGTTCGAAAACTGGTCGTTGAAGCCGAGTTTGACGCGCAGACTCTGATAGACGCGATTCGACGGGCTCGAATCGATCCGGAACTTCGCCATGTAGTCTTCTATATCGTAGCCGGTATCGCCGCCGACGGGTCCGTCGATCGTCTTGAACCCGTCGCTTTGGGCCTGCACGGTCTCGAGCAACCATGAGACGCGTTCACCGCGATTGCCGATGTTGAGGTGCGCGTCCAGCGTCGAGTGGTCGCCGCCACGAATGTCCAGGTTGGCGGCCATGTCGTCGGGAATCGGTGTCGAAATCATGTTGAGCGCGCCGCCGGTCGTCCGCGGGCCCACGGCAACCGCCGCCGGGCCCTTGAGTACCTCGAGCGCGCTCATGCGTCGCTGCGTCGGGAAGTAGTAAGCCGAAGACGCCGCATAAGGCGCCGGCGCTATCAGAACGCCGTCTTCGAGCAACGCAATACGCGCGCTGCGGTCGAGGCCGGAGCCACGGATGCCGATATTGGGGCGCAATCCGAAACCCTCTTCCTCCTGAACGTAGACCCCGGGCACCGTGCGTAGCGCGCGCAGGATGTCGGAGTTGACGAAGACCCGCAGCTCCTCGGTGCCGACGACATGGGCCGAGCCCGGGAAGTCAGCGGTTTCGATCTTCTTGCCGATGATCGTAACGGTGTCAATTTCCTCGAGCGGCCGCGTTTCCTCGGCAACGGAATGCAGCGGGAGGAGGGCGAAGGCAGCACAAATCCCTGCGCTGCGGCGATAGGCTTTTTCCATCGAAAATCGAGTCCGTTCTCAGAGAGGGTGGGAGAACGGTAATCTAAATGAGAATGATTCGCAACTGCGGCTAATACGTACTGGACGTTCACGGAATTCGCTGGTGTTGAGTCCGACGGAGCGACACAGTGCACATTCGTGCGTGTGATTCACCTACTGCAATCTGATGATTGTTCATGGCACCATTGCATCTCGTCGTACGCTTGGGGCAGCGCACAACAACCGCATGACTGAACACGACCGGAAACTCCTGATCGTCGAAGACGACGCGAGTCTGCTTGACGAGTACAAGCGGTGCTTCGGTGAATACGGTGTTTCCACGGCGATCGACCGTGACCAGGCGATCGCGGAGCTGCGCCGGCACGAACCGGCCGTCGTCTTGCTGGATCTCGACCTGCCGCCTAAAAACGGGACGATGGAAGGCGGCCTTGCCGCACTTGCCGAAGTCCTTAAACTCGCGCCGCATACCAAGGTGATCGTGCTCATCGACAATGTCGGCCAGGAGATCGCCTTATCGGCTGTCGCCCAGGGTGCCTACAACTTTTACAAAAAGCCCATCGACCCCGACATTCTCCGGTTGATCGTGAATCGTGCGTTCGCGATCTACGAACTCGAGGCCGAGAACCGGCGGCTGCAAAACAAGGTCAACGAATCGCCGCTTGACGGTATCGTCGCGGCCAGCGAGGCCATGCTTGCCGTATGCCGGATGATCGAGAAAGTCGCGCCGACCGACGTAACGACGTTACTGGTCGGCGAAAGCGGCACCGGAAAGGAATTGCTCGCACGTGCCGTGCATCGACTGAGCCCGCGCGGCGAAAACAGCTTCGTTGCGATCAACTGCGCAGCGATCCCCGAGAACCTGCTCGAATCCGAGCTCTTCGGTCACGAGAAAGGGGCGTTTACGGGCGCGCACAAACAGACGGTCGGTAAGGTCGAAGTCGCCGATAGCGGCACGCTGTTCCTCGATGAGATCGGCGATATGCCGATGGCGTTGCAGGCGAAGCTGCTGCGTTTCCTGCAGGAACGCGTCATCGAGCGAGTCGGTGGCCGCAAGGAGATTCCTGTCGACGTGCGTGTCGTGTGCGCGACAAACCAGAACCTCGAGGACCTGATCCGGCAAGGACACTTCCGGGAAGACCTCTTCTATCGCCTCAGCGAGATCACGATCAACATCCCGCCGTACCGGGATCGGGAGGAAGGGCGCCTGATTCTCGCGCGCACACTGCTGCACAAGTACGCCAAACTGCAGAAGCGGGCGATCAACGGTTTCTCCGACGACGCGGCGGCTGCCATCGAAGCGTACTCCTGGCCCGGCAATGTTCGCGAACTCGAAAACAAGATCAAGGGCGCCGTCATCATGGCCGACGGGAAGCTCGTGACAGCCGCGGATCTCGGCCTGACGGCGAGCGACGAGGTGGAGTCACTGAACCTTCGCGAAGTCCGTCAACGTGCCGAGTCCAAGGCGATCCGCGTCGCTCTTACACGCTGCTACGGCAATATATCGAAGGCCTCGGAGATGCTCGGCATTACCCGCCCGACGCTCTACGATCTGCTGAACAAGTACGGCATGAGCGCCGACAGCTATTCGAAGAAGGCCGCGTCCTGATTCCAGGTGGCGGAAGGTGTCGACCTGTTGGAGCGAACAACAGGCCGACACGCGGCCCACTGCCGCATTCGCAATATGCGCTGCCGGCAAAGCGGGTGGACTGATTTCAGTGCAGGTCGCTCGGAAAAGAACGCGCTATTTCGGTGTATTTCGCGCAGATTTGCGCAGATGCTGCCGCCCATCCCAGATCGGCCCGTCAGATTTCAAACGACCTGTCGACCCTCCGCGTCGGTAACTCAAATGCTTGCCGCATTTACCTCAAGTGATCTCTTGAAAGCGATTCGGTGGCACCGTCGATTTTCATCAATGCGCCATATTCGCCGACGATACTGCCGCTGACGATCTGACTGAGTAGAGCAAAGGAGCGAGGGTCAGAGCGATGGGCTATGCAGAAGAGGTGGAGGCGCCCGCTACCAGGGTGACGTACCAGGTTCGGAGCAGCGTGCCCGGGTGGTTCTTTCGCCTCGAGGAGTTGCCGACGGGATTCTGGCGCGCCAAAGGGCGGGATGTGCACGGGAACACGGTCAATCTGATTGGCAGCGATCCGGATCGTACGCTGTCGATCGCCGAAGGCGCCGCGCGAGAGATCAGTGAAGTGGTGGCCTGACGCGCCTAGCGTGACTTGAACGAATCCGGGTTCAGGTCATGGCGCGCGAGCAGCTTGTAGAAATCCGTGCGATTGCGTTTGGCAAGCCGCGCGGCCTGGCTGACATTGCCCATCGTGATCTGCAGAATCTGCGACAGGTAATTTCGCGTGAATTCATCGCGCGCGTCCGAGAACGACGCCAGCTTGCCCGCATGCTCACCGAGAGATTGCTGCACGAGTTCGCCGCTGACGACCGGTGAGCGCGACAGCGCGACGTTTTGCCGGACGATGTTGTAGAGCTGGCGGATATTGCCCGGCCAATCGGCCGTGACGAGCATCTCGACGGCTTCGGGTGCGTACACCTTGCGCTCCTGATCCGCCTCCGCCGCGATCAACTGAAGGAAATGCGCAACGAGAAGCGGAATGTCCTCGCGCCGCTCATCAAGCGTCGGTAGCTTGATGTTGACGACGTTCAGGCGGTAGTAGAGGTCCTCACGGAAGCGCCCCTGTGTCATCAGTTCCTGCAGGTCGCGGTGCGTCGCCGAGATGACGCGCACATCGATCTGCTTCGCTTCAGTGCTGCCGACCGGCCGAACCTGGTTTTCCTGCAGCACGCGCAGCAGTTTGACCTGCAGGCGCATCGGCATATCGCCGATTTCGTCGAGCAGCAACGTGCCGCCCTCGGCGGCCTGGAACAAGCCCTCATGCGAACGCGTTGCGCCCGTAAACGCGCCTTTCTCGTGACCGAAGAGTTCGGATTCGAGAAGGTTCTCTGCCATGGCCGAGCAGTTGATGGCGGTAAACGGCTTGTTGCGGCGTTCGCTGGCGTCGTGAATTGCCTGCGCGAGCAGTTCCTTGCCGGTGCCGCTCTCGCCGGTGATCAGCACGCGCGCGTCCGTTGCCGCAACCATCCTTGCCTGCTGTAGCACCTCTTTCATCAGGGCGTTGCGTGTAATGATGCTCGATGCCCAGTCTTCCTCGACGTCGATGCTACCCGAGACTTTCAGCGCACGATCGACAAGCGACATCAACTCGTCTTTGTCGATCGGCTTGGTCAGGAAGCCGAACGCACCGTGCTGGGTCGCCGTAACCGCGTCCGGGATCGTTCCGTGCGCCGTGATGATGACAACACGCAGGCCCGGCGACTTCGTCTGCAGTTCCTTGAGCAGGCCGATGCCGTCCATCTTGTCCATGCGCAGGTCGGTGATGACGAGATCGGGACTGAACTGGCGCAATGCGCCGAGCGCCTTGTGTGCAGACTCGACGGCCTCGACTTCATAGCCCTCCGCACGCAGGCGGATGCTCAGGAGGCGCAACAATCCCGGGTCGTCATCGCCGAGCAGAATCTTACCTTCATGTTTCGGCTGCTTCACGGGCATTGGGGAAGGTTAACAAAAAAGCGGGACGGGATACCCAAAAATGGGGGGACAGTGACCTCGTTTCAGTGGCTTCCGAGTACTCCTCGGTTTCAGAATTGAAACCAGGTCACTGTCCCCTTTTTTTGGGTATACCGTCCCTACTATTCCTGCTCGCGGATGGAGCGCTCGATCGACGTGATCGCCTCGAGCTTTTGCTCGGCGTCTTCGAGTTCTCGCCGCAACTGCCGATTCTCGGCCTCGACGCTCGCGAGGCGCTGGCTGATGGCCTGTTCCTCGGTGCGCGCCGCGCGGCTCGTGGATTCGCGCAGCCGCCGTGCTTCGGCCGTGGTCACGATCAGTCGCTCGACGCTATTCAGATGAATCATCGCGAGCGCGATTTCGGCCGTCGTCAGTAGTTCGGTGCGGGCAAGGACCTCACGCAGCATGCTTTCGGCCTGGACCGGATCGGACTCCGAATGTCCGGGCGTCGCGAGCACGAGCGCCAGGCGCAGGTTCGTGTTGGGTCCGGGCGTCAGCTGGGCGGCCGACGACGCGTCCGCGTAGATCTCGGCCTGCATCGCCGGGTCGCCGGCGGCAAGTTCCCGGAGTTCCTGAAGGTACACATTGGCATCCGGCGCCCCGATGATGACCGGGTCGTCGGGATTCGCCGTGCGGCGTCCCTTGAGCCAGTCGCCGGCCTTGCTCGCCGCCGCGCAGCCGGACAACATCGACACCGCGACGAGAACCGCCACGGTCGAGATCAGCTTCGTTGTCGGTCCTGTACTAAGCATTCGCTGCCAGTTTGTGTTGTCCCGCCTCGCGTGCCTGCGGGATGTGAATCCTGAAGTGCGCGCCCGGAAACTCGTCCGAGTCGATCAGCTCCACCGAGCCGTCGTGCGCCTGGATGCACTCCAGTACGACCGACAGGCCGATACCCGTGCCGCCGACCTGGCCACCCTGTTCACGGCGCCCCTGAAAGAATGCCTCGAAAATGCGCGGACCTTCTTCTTCGGGAATGCCGGGACCGGTGTCGCCGAATTCCAGTACGAAACTCTTCGGCAGCCGGCGGGCACGAATCGTGATCAGGCCGCCCCTTGGTGTGAACTTGATCGCATTCGACAGCAGATTATCCAGCACTGTGCGGATTTTGTCTTGATCCGCGTTCACAATTATGTCGTCAACTTCGAGCCTTAATTGAATGTTGGCGGCCTTCAATGCCAGTCTCTGCGCTTTCGCGACCGAAATGACCTGTGCGCGCAGCGGGAAATCGCTCAGAGTCAGGACCTCGCTCTTGGTTTGCCAGGCGCTGAACGACAGCAGGTTCTCGATCAGTTGCTGCAGCTTCAAGCCGTTCATGCGCAGGATATCTGTCACTTCGCGCTGCGGCGGCTCGAGTTCACCCACCGACCCGTCGAGCAGCAATTCCGTTCCTTCCCGAATGTTTGCCAGCGGCGTCTTGAGCTCGTGCGACATGTGGCGCAGGAACTTGTTCTTTTCCTGTGCGAGTTCGAGCAGCCGGACGCGCAGCCACTCGAGTTGCCGGCCGAGGCGCTCGAGGTCGGTCGGTCCGCGCACCTCGATCGGCCTCGCGAATCCGCTCTCGCCGAGCTGGTGAATGGCACGGTCGATCTGCGAAATCGGCCGAGCGACGAGAAACGTGAAGATCAGGATCAATACCAGCGTGCCGGGCACGAGCGCCGCGACCTGCCAGGCCGAGACTTTCTGCGCGTCGCGTGCCGTTTCCTGGAGGTTGGAGAGCTCGGCATCGACATAGGCCGTCAAGAGCTGCGTCAGCCGGTCCGTACGCTCGCGCAGTGGCTCGAAGCGCGCGATCGCCGCAGTCATTTCCTCGTCGGTAACGTCCGGGTCGGTGAGTCCCGCAACGATCGAGCGTGCGCCGCGCCCGATCGAGCCGGCGAGGTCGGTGGCATTGGCGTCCCCGACGAGCGGTGCCATGTCCTCGAGCAGCCCCAGCAAGGCGTCCAGGTCATCGCCCATGATCTGGACGGTCTCGGGATTGCGCAGCACCTGGAACTGGCGGGCGACGCGTTCGAGCGAACCCAGTTGCTCTTCCAGCCTTCGGTTGTTCTCGGCCGCGGTCACACCCGTGAACACGAGGCGTTCGCTTTGCTCGGCGACGCGGTCGAGATTGACGAGCGCCCAGATCACGGCAATCAGGAGCGGCAGGGCGACGAGCCCGAAACCGGCCAGAAGCAGGCCGTTCAACGATCTTGGACGCTGGATTCTCATGTCTAGGGTTGACAGGCCCCGGTTACGCGGCCCAGTACGCCGCGGGGTCGCGGGCCGCGATCTTGCGTTCCCATTCGAGACTGGTCCGCACAATGGTATCAAGATCATCGAATTTCGGCGTCCATCCGAGCACATCGCGGACACGGTCGGCGACGGCGATCAGTTCGGGCGGGTCTCCGGCGCGACGCGCTTCTTCCGAGATACCGAGTTTCTCTCCGTTGGCGCGCTCGACGGCGGCCAGAACCTCGCGCACGCTGTAACCGTGGCCGTAGCCGCAATTCAGGACGGCCGACTCGCCCCCGCCGCGAAGATACGTCAGTGCGTCGAGGTGAGCCGTCGCCAGGTCCTCGACATGGATGTAGTCGCGTAATCCGGTCCCGTCGGGCGTCGGGTAGTCCGTGCCGTAAATCGCAACACCGGGCCGCCGGCCCGTCGCTGCCTCACAGGCAACTTTCACGAGCAGCGTTGCCTTCGGCGTCGACTGACCGATCGTGCCGGTCGGCTCGCAGCCCGCGACGTTGAAATAGCGCAGCGCGACGTACGCCGGCCCGCCGGCCGCGGCCAGGTCGCGCAGCATCCACTCGGTCATGAGCTTCGATGAGCCGTACGGATTGATTGGTGAGGTTGGCGAATCTTCGGACGCGCGGCCGCCCTCGGGGATGCCGTACACCGCGGCCGTCGATGAGAACACGATACGTTTCACGCCGTGTCGGTTCGCTGCCTCGAGCAGCGTCCGGCTCGAGGCCGTGTTGTTGCCGTAGTACTTGAGCGGGTCGGCAACCGACTCGGGCACGATCGTGTGCGCCGCGAAGTGCATCACCGTGTCGATGTCATGCTCGCTGAAGAGGCGTTCGAGCAGGACAGCATCGCCGGTATCGCCGACAACGAGTTCGCCGGCCGTCACGGCCGCCTCGAAACCCGTCGACAGGTTATCGAGCGACATGACGGCTTCGCCCGCCTGGCCGAGCTGTCGCACGACGTGGCTGCCGATGTAGCCGGCACCGCCGGTGACCAGTATCTTCTTGTTTTGCATGGGATTACCTTGAGGAGAAGTAATTAGTTTCGGAAATTGTGAACCGAGCGCGCGCACTCACTCTAAAGCTTAACAATACTGATGAACACAAAAGTGGACCTGGGTCGCACTGCCTCTTGTGATGTAACGGAACGATATGTCGCAATATTCGCACGGCTCTTGTTCTGTTCGTGTTCAGTTTTGAACGTTACTATTTCATCACCAATGCTTGGGACGGTGACTACAGCATGAAGCAGATTCCTGACCTGACGAAGAGTACGCTCGTCCTGTGCGCATTGGCGATAGCCGGTTGCGGCGGCGGTGGTTCGGACAGCGGCGGTGGAGATCCACCCCCACCGGCGAACAGGGCGCCGACGGCGAACGCCGGCACCGACATGGCGGCCGACGAATTGTCGACCGTCAACCTGTCGGGGGCGGCCTCCGACCTCGGTGCCGGCGATACGCTGACCTACGCATGGACCCAGACGGCTGGCCTATCCGTTACCCTGACCGGCGACGATACGCTGACGCCGAGCTTCACGGCGCCCGACGTGCTCGCAACCGCGACCCCGGTTGTACTTACGTTTCGGCTGCAGGTTTCCGACGGCACCGCCAACGCCAATGACTCGATCGACGTCACCGTCAACGACGTCGGTCTCGGCGCGAACAGCCCGCCCGTCGCGAATGCGGGCCCCGACCAGAACGTTGCTGAGGCCAGTCTGGTCATGCTCGACGGTGCGGCGT
>JANQGP010000195.1 GCA_028277265.1 Woeseiaceae bacterium
TCGGTCATCGTGTTCCTGATCGGCTTGATTTCTGAACAGATCACGGCGCTGACTTACAGCAAGTCCTGACATGCGCCATGTAATCCATGTTGTCGGGAGCGAGGAGCAGTTCCGGCTTGCGCCTCCTCGCATATTGCCCGGAGGCAAGGAGAGCCAGCACGAGACCACCTGGTATGCGTGCGCGGATCAAAAGAACCCATCGAAGTTCCTCGACGACAGCAGCAGTTTTGTCGTGCGCTTTCTGCGCGGTATTGCGATGGGCTACAACTTTTACCAGCACGTGCATGGCACCAAGCTTTGGAGTGGAGGACGGCCGCTGATCGTGGTGCGCGATCGTAGCTTTGCCAGTCGTGTCGCCGCCTACACCGGGACGTGGGGCGGTGGTGACGTCGTAATGCCAGCGGCAGATGGTGAGAGACCGCTCGGACCCACGCGGTTCGTGCTCGCCGCGGATGGCAGTCTGAAGCTGCACGATGGTCAAGGCTGAATGCACTCATCGCGTCCCAGGCTGCTCGTGCTCGCCTCCACGTTTCCGCGCTGGGAAGGCGATACGGAGCCGCGGTTCGTCGAGAGCCTGTCTTACGAGTTGGCTGAGCACTTCGACGTTTCGGTTCTTGTGCCGCATTGCCGAGGCGCTGCCCGGCAAGAGACTCTGAAAAACGGCGACCGCGAGCTCGAGGTGCGCCGCTTCCGTTACTGCCCTGACGGCCTGGAAACCCTGGCTTACGAAGGCGGTATGCTGTCGCGGGTTCGTCGCAATCCGCTTCGCTTGCTGCTGTTGCCGCTGTTCCTCGTCGCGCAGATGCGGGCCATTTGGCGGCTGCATCGGGAGCAGGCTTTCGCTGCCACGCATGCGCACTGGATAATTCCCCAGGGGTTTTCGGTCACCCTGTTGCGCCGCCTGAGTTTTGCGTTGCCACCGGTCCTGCTCACTTCACATGGCGGCGACTTGTATGCACTGCGCGGCAGGTTTCTCGAGGAGATCAAGCGCCGTGTTCTTTCGCGCGTCGACGCAGTTACGGTGGTCAGCGAGGCCATGCGGCGGTACTGCGACGAGAAGGACTTCGCCCCCGGTCGCATCGACGTGCAATCGATGGGCGTCGACCTGGACACCACTTTTACGCCTGGTGATAGCAGCTCACCACGAGAGGGTCTCGTGTTCGTAGGGCGATTGGTCGAGAAGAAGGGTGTCGAGTACCTGATCGACGCCATGGCGATACTCGCCCCGCAGCACCCGGGTCTGCGGCTCAAGATCGTCGGTGACGGGCCCCTGCGCGGTTCTCTGGAGGCCCGGGCCAGTGAACTTGGTGTCAGCGACTGTATCCGATTTGTCGGTAGTGTCCTCAACGCTGAGGTTCCGGATTACCTGCGTTCGGCAATGATCGGCGTAATGCCGTCTGTCGTTGCCGCATCCGGAGACCAGGAAGGCCTCGGGCTGGTTGCCGTTGAAGCGATGGGTTGCGGGTGTGCCGTTGTGGCTTCGGATCTTCCCGCAGTGCGCGATACCGTGATTGATGGCCAGACCGGTCTCATGGCGAGGCCCGCGGATGCTGCGGACCTGGCCGCGAAGATTAGCCGACTGCTCGAGGACGATTTCCTGCGTGAGCGGCTTGCAGAGGACGGCCGGCGCCATGTCGTCAAGAATTTCAACTGGTCGGCAGTCGGTTCGGCCTACGCTGGGCTATTCGAAAAGCTGATCGCGAGCTCTCAATGAACTTTCGGAAGCATATTGACAGACCCTTGCGCGTGTTGTTTGTCGGCAAGCGCTTCTATACCAACCGCGACGCGTATAAAGAGCAGTTCGGAAGGATTTACCAACTTCCGTCTTGGTGGGCGAAGGCGGGGCACGAGGTCGATTTGTGGCTTATCGACTATCGCGGTAGCGCGGCGAGGGTAACCCAAGACGAATCGCTTAAGGTCGAGACGACGCCGGCGTTGCGCCGGCGCTTTTTTGCGCGATGGATCTCCGCAAGTTTCAGTCGCCGCAGTGTTCGTCGGCCTGACATTGTTGTTGCCAGTGGTGACTGCTACATCGGCTTGGTTGCCTACCTGATAGCGGTTGTTTGTGGAGCGAAGTTCGTCTTCGATATCTACGACCGCTACGATGGGTATGAAGGTTACCGACGTTTACCCGGTTTTGATCCGTTGTCGTTTTTGGTGCGTCGCGCGGATGTTTCATTGTTTGCCAGTACCAAGGTTCTGGAGGAACTCCGGCCACTGGCCAAGAAGACACTGCTGGTCATGAATGGCGTCGACTTGGCACGATTCGTGCCCCTGCCAATGAAGGAGTCCCGAGTATCGCTGGGATTGCCGGAGGAAACGCACCTTGTCGGTTACTTCGGAAGCATGGAGCCTGAGCGTGGGATCAACGATCTAATTGACGCTGTTGCCGTGCTGAGAAAGCGCGATATCGACGTCAAGCTCATTGTTGGAGGCAAAGCCGATCCCGCGGTGAATCTCGACTATTCCTGGGTGCGTTACCTTGGAAATATGGAATTTGCCAAGATGCCGGTCGCGCTTGCCAGCTGTGATCTTCTCGCGTTGCCTTATCGTCAGGGATCCTGGGTCGATAACGGATCGTCCTGCAAAATTGCCGAGTACATCGCGATGCAGCGACCCATCGTCGCCACACGCTCGCCGGGTCTGGAACTGAACTTCCCCGAGCAAACCGCGCAACTGGATGGCCTGCTTGCGACACCGGGCGACGTGAAAGAACTTGCGCGCTGCCTAAGGATACAGTTGTCGGAGCGGCGCCTTGTCGATATGCCGGAGGGAATAAGTTGGCAGGAGATCAGTGGCAGTGTACGCGAAGCCCTTGAAAAGCTGATAGCTGGTGAGGCCGTCAAGTGAAGGATGTTTTCATGTAATCGACGCAGGTACGAGCGATATATTCACCGGTTTCGGAGTCCTCAAACAGTACGGTGTCAGTTCATCGCGACCGACATGCCAATTCGAGCTAGCGTCGCTCTGGTTTTCCGCCTAACTTCAGTCTTAGCACTTCGAGCATATGCGCAACTTTGATCAGTGACGCAACGAACAGCACACGAAGCCGGTCGAAAAGCGATAATTGCTCTTGTTTCAGAATCCAGCCTGCTGCTGAAAGAGGCTTCTTATGTGGGTCGGTGCGATCCGCCGGAATAACCTCCTGTGACATTCGCCTCAGTAGTAAGCGTCCGCCCGCTACACGTCTCGCCTGCCGGATGGCGGCAGACAAGTTGGTTCGTGGGGATGTTACGACGACTGCTTGCTCACTAAACAACAATTCTATGTCTTGCGCTGCGGCCCTAAGGCACCATTCCAAGTCACCACCAGATAGCAGCTGCGTATCGAATAGGCCCACGCGGTCGAAATGGGTGCGATAGCTGAAAAGGTTGGCGGTCGCGGCAAATTTGCGCTCGACAACATTGGCGCGTTGCGGGAATCCGCACACGTATTGATACAACTCAGCCGCACTCCCGGATTCGGGCGCGGAAAACTGTATGTTGCCTCCAATAAAACAGTCTCGGCCGCCTTCCGATAAGGCGGCTACGCCGTTCTCGATCCACTCGCGCAGTGGTATGCAGTCAGCGTCGGTAAAAGCCAATATCTCGCCGCGCGAATCGTCGATTCCCTGGTTGCGTGCGGCGTACGAGCCTGGGGTGCCGCACCAGGTCAGTCGTGTGTGAGAACCTGCTTCGTCCTCGAGGCGAATGGGGATGACCGAGTTATTGTCGACTACAACTACCTCGTAACGGTCCTTCGGGTAACTCTGTACGGTCAACGCCTCAACGCAGCGATCAATACCTCTCTGGTCATTGAATACTGGTACGATGACAGAAACGAATGGCGGTGCTTCGTTATCCATAGCTAGTCACATTCAAAGTCGCGTATGTGGGAAGTGATAAGAGCGATTTTCGCCCTACCGTATTTCTGTGCGCTGCTGGAAATTTCAACGATTCAGCGATGGTCGGACCGGCGGAGGAGAGTATTCCAAAAACAGGATCAAGTAAATTGACGATAGCCGTTGACGTGCCTAATGTCTGCATCGGCTACGCAACAATGACAACCGGCTCTCACTGACGTTCAGATCAGTTGATCGGGTTGTTAGTTAAATACAGTCACCAATTTGACTCTGAAGTTGAGTAACCGATTCATGAAAGACCACTTTGCTTGTCCTGTTTGCGGAAGCGATAAATGGGAGTCAATAGAGCGATACTTGTATTTGCGTGAAGATCTCGCGACAACGAAATATACGAAATTTTCGGCCCTATTCAGAAAGCTATCAATTGTTGGAAGGGCTTTAGTGCATGCACGTCCGCGAAGAACGCTGATTCACAATAACGTCTTGTCCCCTTACAACAGATTGAGGCGAGAAGTCTTATTCCATGTATGGTTTAAAGAACAAGATGAAGTGCAACTTGAATCTGTATTCTGCTCCAAATGTGGGTTCGGATGTTACAAACCTAGGCCAGAAGATGAAGATATTGCTCGAAAGTACGAGTACTTGAGGCGATATGAGTCAGATCCTGGAGGGCAAACGGGACATGGCGAGTATTCAAGAAAACTGGACGGAAAAAGAGCCAGGAGAATATACGATAAATGCCAGGCCTATCTCTCAAGTCAGCAAGCAGATATTCTGGATTACGGGGGTGGCAACGGTAAGTTGATGCGACCGTTCAAGGAGAACAGGCACAGGTGTTACTTAATCGACTATAACGATAATCCGTTGCCGGGTATCTTGAAGCTAGGGAGCGACATAGATGACTATCGAGGCCAGACCAAGTTCGACGTAATCGTATGCAGTCATGTGCTTGAGCATGTGAGTGGAGTATCGAAGCTGGTCAATAGGCTAAGAGATCTCCTTAAACCGGACGGGATAATTTATGCTGAAGTGCCGCAGGAAATTTGGTCGGGACTCAAGATGGACCTTGATCCGGTCACGCACATTAACTTTTTTACCGAGAATTCATTCTCAAACCTGTTCTTAGCCAATGGCTTCGAA
>JANQGP010000020.1 GCA_028277265.1 Woeseiaceae bacterium
CCTTCCCGCACACTCACTACCAGCGATCGTTGATCGGCCCGCGCCATGTACTGCGTGCCGATGTGCTGCACGTCGCCATGCTCCGTCTTGAGCAGCAGAATTCCCGGGTCCGTCGCAACAACAGCGGACTGCGTGGGGTCGGATACGGAATCGAAGTAGACTCGACCGGTTGCCATGTGTACTTCGTCCGTTCCCGTAAACGACAGGCGCGTGCCTTCATCCACACGCAGAGACCCGCCGTTTCGCCACACGATTGCGAGTCCCGCATCCGCACCGGTGACAATCGTCTGGCCGACAACGACGTTGGCCAGATCGTTGGTCTCGCGAAGCTCGGAATCCTCTCCAAGCAGATAAACGGGACCGAAGTTCCTGGCAATCGTGCCAACCTGCACGGGGACCGGCGTTGGCGTGCGGAGAGAATCGAGTCCTAAGAAAACAACCAGCAAAACCGTCGCCGCCAACGCATACGATGTGATGCGCCGGCGCGAGCGTCGAGTGCCGGTCACAGCCTGCCACTCACGCTGCACGGCCGCCCGCACTGCGGCCTCGTCTTCGGGCGACGGTACCGGCCGCGGGGGCGCGTGCCGCAGCAGGTCTTCCAGATAGTCGTGATCGACTTTACTCATTGCTTCACCAAATCGCTCTTGTGCTGCTCGAGACCGTCCGTCAATGACGAGTATGCATCGGCGAATGCACGCCGGGCGCGCGCGAGCAGCGACTGGGTCGCTTCCACACCGAGGTTCACGCGTTGGGAAATCTCCCGCGTGGTCTGCCCCTCAATGTACTTCCATTCGAGGATGTCCCCGTAACGCGGCGGCAGGTTGTCCAGGGCTACCTGAATCAACCGAAGGAGCTCGACACGTCGATAGTGCTGTTCCGGGCTGAATTCGCGAGGCGACTCCAGAGACTCGACCGCAGCGCGAATTTCCGCGAAGTCCTCAGTCAGCACGACGTGCTGGCGATACCGTCCCTGTTTTGCCAGCCAGTCGGACGTCTCGTTACGACATATCGAACACAGCCAGGTGAACAAAGCCGCCTCACCCTTGTAAGTACTCAGCTTGCGAACCGCCTTGCTCAGCGTAATCTGTGCGACCTCCCTCGCGGCATCGGGATCGTCGCCCAGGCGCACCAGCGCGAAGCGGTACAGGCGCGCAAAATTCTCATCGAAGAAGCGGTCGAATGCACGTTGATTGCCCGCAAGCAGCTGATTTACGAGCTTTTTGTCTTCGGACCACAGCGCCATACCAGGTTCTCTCAGGGCATTCGTCTGTTAGACGGCCGCGCGCGCCAAAACCGGTCGCGCCGTCGGAACTGATTGTACGCCTCCCGGCACCACGCGCGGCTACCGACCGGTTTCTGCCGTGCGGCGCGTCCAACGCGACATGGACGTCCGGGTCATCAGCCTCGAGAGTTCGTCGCTTCGGCGAGCCAGCATCGCGACGCAGTTTGCCGCCTTCGACATGGCGTACGAGTTTTTCGATGCCGTGACGCCCCGAGGTGCTCCGGCACACGTCGACGGCTACGACGAATCGGAGTTCCTGCTCAATTGCGGACGAGTGGCCACGGACGCCGAGGTAGCATGCTATGCCAGTCATCTCGAGTTGTGGCGACAGTGCGCAGCGGCGGACCGCCCCTATCTCATCCTCGAGGACGATGCCAGGCTGACCCGCTCGTTTCGTGACGGACTGCCCGCGCTGGAACGGTGGGTTTTCGAATGCGGACTCGTTCGTGCCGCATTGCCTTTGCCCCGGCAATCCGCACCCGTGGCTCGCCAGGACAGCTTCGCCCTTCACTATTGCCGGCGCGTCCCGTTACAGGCGCTCGGGTATGCCGTCTCCCCCGAGGCGGCGAGACGACTTGCTCGTGCCGGCGGGACGATAGAAGAACCGGTCGACAAGTTCCTGCAACGATTCTGGCGCCACGGTCAACGTGTCTACGCACTGCTGCCTGCCATTGTGGAGCACTCGTCGCTTGCGGACATTTCCGACATCGGCGAGCGCGTACGCCATGACTACGACGTTGCAATCCGACTGCGACGCCTGATTCGCAAATCCGGAAACGCCGTCGCTCGCGCCTGTTCGAACGCAACGTTCACGCCGGGGCGCTGAGGGCTTGCCGGGAGCGTGCCGCCGACACGCGGCGACCGTTGATCGTCAGCGCTTCATGGCCTCGAAGAACTGCGCATTGGTCTTCGTGTCCTGCAGCTTGTTGAGCAGGAATTCGATGGCGGCCAGCTCGTCCATCGGATGCAGCACCTTGCGCAGAACCCACATCTTCTGCAGTTCCGCTTCGTCGGTGAGCAACTCTTCCTTGCGCGTGCCGGAACGATTGATGTTGATGGCGGGGAATACGCGCTTCTCGGCGATGCGGCGATCCAGGTGAATCTCCATGTTGCCGGTGCCTTTGAATTCCTCGTAGATCACCTCATCCATCTTGGAACCGGTATCGATCAGCGCCGTCGCAAGAATCGTCAGGCTGCCGCCCTCTTCGATATTGCGCGCCGCGCCGAAGAACCGCTTCGGACGGTGCAACGCGTTCGCGTCGACACCGCCGGTCAGCACCTTGCCGGAGCTCGGCACGACGGTGTTGTAAGCGCGGGCCAGTCGCGTGATCGAATCGAGCAGGATGACGACGTCGCGCTTGTGCTCGACGAGACGCTTGGCCTTTTCGATAACCATGTCCGCGACCTGCACGTGGCGGCTCGCAGGCTCGTCGAAGGTTGACGAGACGACTTCGCCACGCACGGTGCGCTCCATCTCGGTCACTTCTTCGGGGCGCTCGTCGATGAGCAGCACCATCAGGTCGACTTCGGGACTGTTCGCAACGATCGCGGACGCAATGTTCTGCAGCAGCATCGTCTTGCCGGCTTTCGGCGGCGAGACGATCAGGCCGCGCTGGCCCTTTCCGATCGGCGCCACCATGTCGATGATGCGCGCCGTCAGGTCTTCCGTGCTGCCGTTGCCCTGCTCGAGCTTCAGGCGGTCTTTCGGGAACAGCGGCGTCAGGTTTTCGAACAGCACCTTGGTGCGCGCGTTTTCGGGCGCATCGTGGTTGATCTGCCCGACCTTGAGCAGCGCGAAGTAGCGCTCGCCGTCCTTCGGCGGACGGATCAGGCCCGAAACCGTGTCACCCGTGCGCAGCGAAAAGCGCCGAATCTGGCTGGGGCTGACGTAGATGTCGTCAGGACCGGCCAGGTACGATCCATCGGCCGAACGCAGGAAGCCGAAACCGTCCTGCAGTATCTCGAGGACGCCGTCACCGTAGATGTCTTCGCCATTGGCGGCATGGGCCTTGAGGATCGAGAAGATGATGTCCTGCTTGCGCGAGCGCGCCATGTTCTCGATGCCGAGCGATTCGCCGAGCTCGACGAGCTTCGCGGCCGGACGGTTCTTCAGCTCCGCCAGGTTCATCATGTTCTTGCTGGCTTCGAGCTGCTCGGGCGGAATTACCTCGAGATTGCCGTCATCATCCGGGAATTCGTTCTGCGGTGAACGACGCCGGCGACGACGATTCGGATTTCCCTTGCCCTTGTTACCCGACTTGTTCGGGCGATTTTTCGTTGAAGTACCCAAGTACCCTCTCACAGATTGGTATCCAGAAATTCTTCGAGCTGCGACTTCGGCATCGCGCCCATCATTTGCGCCTGTACGGCGCCGTCTTTGAACAGGATCAACGTCGGAATGCTGCGAATGCCGAACTTCTGCGCCGTGTTCGGATTTTCGTCGACGTTCAGCTTGACGACATTGAGCTTGTCTTCGTATTTGTCAGCAACCTCGTCCAGGAGCGGCGCGATCATCTTGCAGGGGCCGCACCATTCCGCCCAGAAGTCCAACAGGACCGCCTTGCTGTTCTGTAGTACATCGGCATCAAACGCGCCGTCCGAGGTGTGCACGATCTTTTCGCTCACCGGCTAGTTCCTCCAAATGAAACGATTGGGTTGAAATTGGAATGCACGTCGTCATATGTGGTGACGGACGAACACTTCGAAAACGGATGACGCTGCCTCAACTATCAGGCAAACTGTCGCAGCTTTACTGCCGTGTACTTTCGGCTTCTATCTGTTTCGATGAGTAGTGAAACTGGCGGGGGCGACAGGGGTCGCGTCGAATTAGGGCCAATTTGACCGTTTCGCGAGCCATATTGCAAGTCTTTAGTACATATTTTCTGGTCATTTTCTTATGTCTCAAAACCATCTGAGCGACCTCAGATTCGACACTCTGCCATTGCACGAAAACGTGCTGGCCGGCATTCGTGACGCGGGCTTCGAGTTCTGCACGCCCATCCAGGCCTCGACCCTGCCGATCGCGCTCGAGCAACATGACGTGGCCGGTCAGGCCCAGACCGGAACCGGCAAGACGGCGGCGTTCCTGATCGCCGCGTACGAGCGCCTGATGAATAACGAGGTCGAATCGGAAGGGCCGCGCCAGCCGCGTGTGTTCACGCTTGCGCCGACCCGCGAACTCGCCGTGCAGATCGCGAAGGACGCTGAAGTGATCGGCAAGCACACGGGCTTCAGGATCGGCCTTGCGTTCGGCGGTACTGACTATGAGAAACAGCGCAAGACGCTTGAAGATGGCGTCGACCTGCTGATCGGCACGCCGGGCCGTATCATCGACTACTACAAGCAGGGGGTCTTCAAACTCGACCGGGTCGAGGTCGCGATTCTCGACGAGGCCGACCGCATGTTCGACCTCGGCTTCATCAAGGACATTCGCTACCTGTTGCGTCGGCTGCCGGAACCGCACAAGCGCCTCAACCTGCTGTTTTCGGCAACGCTGTCGCATCGCGTCATGGAACTCGCCTACGAGCACATGAACGAACCCGAACTGGTCCGCATCGAGCCCGACAAGGTCACGGCCGATCGGGTGCGCCAGGCGATCTTTTTTCCGTCCAACGAAGACAAGATGCCGCTGCTGATCGGTCTGATCCGAGAAATGGGCGCGGCACGCATAATGATCTTCGTCAACATGAAACGCGATGCCGAACGCGTGCAGGATTTTCTCGAGGCAAACGAGATTGACGCCAGGGCGATCTCCGGCGACGTGCCGCAGAAGAAGCGGCTGCGCATGCTGATGGACTTTCAGAGCGGTAACCTGCCTGTCCTGATCGGCACCGACGTCGCCTCGCGCGGTTTGCACATTCCCGACGTGCAGTACGTCATCAACTACGATCTGCCGCAGGACGCCGAAGACTATGTGCACCGCATCGGCCGCACCGCACGGGCTGGCGCAGCCGGTGACGCCATCAGTTTCGGCTGCGAGACCTACGTGATGTCGCTGCCGGACATCGAGGACTACATCGGGCACAAGCTGCCCGTCGCCAACTACTCGTCCGACGATCTCCCCGACATCGTCAAACCGAAACCGAGGCAACGCAGACCTCGCGGCGCACCCCGGCGACGGCCCGGCGGCAAGGAACACAACAAGCATTCGAAAGGCCGGCGGCGGCGCAGGAGCTGACTGACAATAAAGGGACGGTATACCTGTTTCGGTCCGGGAAACAGGTATACCGTCCCTCTATTGTCACGCGCCGGGGGCTAGCGCAGAAGGTCATTGACACCCTCGACGCCGCGAAACTCGGCGCCGTGACGCATCGGCTCACTCGTATCGGGGCGATTCACCGTGACCAGCATTCTGATGCCGTACTCCTGCGCGCTGCGCAGTACTGTGTGCGAATCGTCGACGAACAGTGTCGTCTCGACGTCGAAGTCGACGTCGTCCTGAAGGGCGTGCCAGAACGCCTGCGACTCCTTCGCATGACCGTAGTTGTGCGAGCTGTGAACGCCGTCGAAGTAATCGGCGAGACCGGTTACCGCATCCTTGAGGTCGAGCGTGTCGGGATGTGAGTTCGTCGCCAGGACAACCCGCGTATCGCGCGCATGCACGGCGCGCAGGAACTCGAGCGCGCCGGGCAAATAGCCGATCCGGTGGGTCACGTCATGGTGAATCTGGACAACGTCGATTCCCAGTCGCTCGTTCCAGTGATCGAGGCAATACCACTCCAGGTCACCCTGCGCGGCTTCGTATTTCGCGAAAAGTTCCTCCCTTGCTTCCTCGAACGAGATTCGGTTCGCGGCGGCATAGCGACGCGGCACGAGATCCTTCCATACATAGTTGTCGAATGCGAGGTCGAGAATCGTGCCGTCCATATCGAGCAGCAGCGTCTCGCAACGTTCGAGTGCCGTTTGCGGATCGATATTCACTGCTATACTGCGTGCCCGTTTTGATGTCAGGAACCCGACATGGACCCGAAGTCCCTCGTTGAACCGATTGTCGCACTGGCCGAGGATGCCGGCCGCGCGATCCTTGAAGTCTACTCGACCGATTTCGAAGTGCAAAGCAAGGAGGACGCGTCACCGCTGACGCAGGCCGACCTGGCTTCGCACCGCTGGATCGATGCAGGCCTCCGGTCGCTGACGCCGGACATTCCGGTCATTTCCGAGGAATCCGGCCTCGCCGATTTCGGGGAGCGTTCCGGGTGGCAGCTTTACTGGATCGTCGATCCGCTTGATGGGACCAAGGAGTTCGTCAACCGCAACGATGAGTTCACGGTCAATATCGCGCTTGTTCAGGACGGCACAGCCATCCTCGGCGTCGTACACGTGCCAGTCTACGGCCGAACCTACGTTGGCTGCCGGGGCCTCGGCGCACAACGGCGCGACGGGGACAGTGACCCGGTGTCGATCCGTGTCGCGGCTGCGAGCGGTGAGCCACCACGTATCGTCGGCAGCCGGTCACACCGTGGCAAGAGCCTCGATGCCTACCTCGCGGCCATCGGCGAGCACGAGATGGTGCCGATGGGCAGTTCGCTCAAGTTCTGTGTCGTTGCCGAAGGAAATGCGGACCTGTATCCGCGCCTCGGGCCAACGTCCGAGTGGGACACGGCGGCGGCACAGGCCGTCGTCGAACAGGCGGGCGGCAGCGTTGTCACGCTCGACGGTAAGCCCATGAAATACAACACGAAAGCGGACATCCTGAACCCGCATTTCCTGGTCGTTGGAGCCACCGACCGGGACTGGTTGGCGCTGCTGCCTGACAGCGAGTAGCATGGACCCATGGTCGACAAGGTAGACACTGAATCGTTTGCCCAGCTCGAGCGATTGCGTGAACTCCGGGTCAGCCACAGGGACCTGGATTACCTCATCGACCGCCTCCAGGAAGATCCGATGGTCGATCAGCTCCGCATTCGCCGGCTCAAGAAACGCAAGTTACTGCTCAAGGACATGATCGCGGCGCTCGAGAGCGAGCTGATCCCCGATCTCGACGCCTGAGCGCCCCGGTCGCCCCGGGCTAGCCAAGCTCGTCCAGAGCCTCCATCAGGTCGCTGACCGAAAAGGGCTTGCGAATCATCGGCTCGTTCAAAGCCCGCTGGGTTTCTTCCGGCACGTAGCCCGACATGAACAGAACGCGAACGTCGTCGGACTTTTCGCGCACTGCCGCTGCGACTTCCTGTCCCGTCATCTCCGGCATGACGAGGTCGAGGAGCAGCAATCGAATCTCGTCTTGTCTCGCTTCGTAGAGCTCGAGTGCTTCTTTGCCGTTCGTTGCCGTGCAGGTACTGTAACCGGCGATCTCGAGGACCTTGCGCGTCAGTTCGAGGAGCTGGACGTTGTCGTCGGCCACGAGAACCAGGCCGCCCTCGCTCCTGTCCTGCACGTAGGCCGGCGTTGTTTCGTGGCGCTTCGAACCGGATTGCAGTGCTTCGGGCGTTGCCAGGGGTACACGGACGGAGAAGCAGCTGCCACTGCCCGGCGCCGACTCGACCGTGATCGTGCCGTTGTGTTGCTCTACGATGCTGTAGCTGTTGGCCAGTCCGAGCCCCGTGCCGGTCGCCGTCTGCTTTGTCGTGAAGAACGGGTCGAATATGCGCGGCAGAATATCGGCCTCGATACCGCGACCGTTGTCCTCGACGGAAATCACAACGTAGTCGCCGGCTGCAAGCTCTGGGTCGGGTCCGATGCCGGCAGTGTCGACGTGCTGCCTGCTCGCACGCAACCTGATAAACCCTTTGTCTTCGACCGCGTCGCGGGCATTGAAACACAGATTGAGCAGGACCTGTTCGAGCTGCGAGCGATCGCCGAAGATGGGCAGCGGCTCGTCGGGCGACGTGACGATCAGGTCCACCGATGCGGGCATCGTGTGGCCGAGCAGCGCTTCCAGCTCGTGCAGGAATTCACCGACCTCGAACACTTCGGGCCGTGATACGCCCTGGCGACTCAATGTCGCGAGTTTCTTGGTCAGGTTCATGGCGCGCGTACCGATATCGCGTACGCTCTCGAGCGCACTCCGGGTTTCGGCGTCGTGCCGGTCCTTGAGCAGCAGGAATTCCATGTTGCCGAGGATGACCTGCAATAGATTGTTGAAGTCGTGCGTTATGCCGCCGGCAAGCTCCCCCATGGCGCGCATCTTCTGCGAGTGCGCGACGCGCTCTTCGAGGCGCTTGATGTCGGTGACATCCCGGCCGACTCCCGTGATGCCGATCAAGTCGCCCTTTTCGTCAAGAACGGCGCGATTCGACCAGGCAAGCCAGCGCCAGCCGTTCTTCGTCATCGCCCGCTGTTCATGGTAAGAGGTGTGCGGCGAATGATGGAGCCGTTCGAGCGAGCGCGCGGTCAGCTCGCGATCATCTTCGTGTACGAGCGGCATGAACGCATCGCCGAGAAGCTCGTTTTCGGATTTGCCGAACAACTCGCAGTAGCTCGGGCTGACATACTGGAACTCGCCGTCCATGTTCACCTTGACGACGAAATCGGTCTGGTTTTCGACGAGCAAACGATACTCTTCCTCGCGTGCCTTCATGTCGCGTTGCTGGATCAGTGCGGAACGAAGCGCAAGCGTAAGCAACGTGGTCAACAGTACGCCGAGAACGACCCAGGTCTCATCCACGATGTCGGCGGTCGCCGCAAGGTAGCTCTTGAGCGGCGCGATCGTGAAGCGCCATGGTTTGTCGGTGACGTTGATCTGCAGATCGACTTCGTAAGGGCTCGGTCCGGTCGCTTGCGGATCGACCTGCTCGTAGAACACGGCATCGCCGTCGATCAGGGCGATGGCGAAATCCCGCCTCAGCCGACCCTCCGGAAGGCACGACTTCATCAATGCCTCGACGCGAAACACCCCGTTGACGAAGCCGGCAGGCGGCCCGGCCGCTCCGCCGATCGGCAGATACAGCGCGAATCCCTTGCCACCCTGAAACAGCTCGACAATGTCTGTGCGTGCCATCGTACCGGTCACCGCCGCCCGCTCGAGTGCAGCGACGACAGACGCGTTGGGGTGCTCTTGCAGGTTGGCATCGAGCGCCGCACGATTGGGCCCGCTCGGGTAAACGATGCGGATCACGCCGTCCGGATCAACGTAGTTCAGCGCCTGGACACCGCTGTACAACGGAAACAGCGCGCTGGCGCGGACGGACCAGTCGGACAGGACCTGCTCGCGCGACTGCCACGGGTAGCCGGCGAGTGTACGCACGAGACCGGCCCGGGAGCCGAAACAGGACTCGATGCGGAGCTTGAGCTGCTCGGCCGTGATGCGCGTTTCGAGACTGATGCGCTCGGCGTCGTTGCTTCGACCCGCGATACCCAGCTGCAACACGAGTAGCAAGCCGAGAAGCAGGAAGCCGAGCGGCATCCAGTTGTGGCGGCGTTTCCATGTACTCACGGGCGGATTCGACTCGCTGTTTCTGACTTCGGCGCCTGGCGGTCGCCATTTTACCCTGAAGCAAAGCGCATCGTCCGTACGCGGTTGCCGGCGACAGCCCTACTGCAGCCTTCGCGTCTGCCACAACAGGTACAACGCCGGTATTACGGCCAGGGTCAGAATGGTCGCGCTGATCATTCCACCGACCACGGGCGCCGCGATGCGACGCATCACCTCGGATCCGGTGCCCGTACCGAGCATGATCGGCAGCAGGCCCCCGATGGTCGCCGCAACCGTCATGATCACCGGACGGATTCGTAACAGAGCGCCTTCCAGGATCGCCTCGCGCACGTCGGCGACAGAACGGACGTCGCGCCGGCTGATCGCCTGGTTCAGGTACACGAGCATCACGACGCCGATTTCGACGGCAACACCGGCCAATGCGATGAAGCCGACACCAACAGCGACCGAAAACTCGTAACCGAGGAAATACATCAGCCAGAGACCGCCGACCAGCGCGAGCGGTAGCGTGCCGAGAATGATCCCGACCTCGGGCAGCCGGCCGAAGTTGATGAACAGTAACAGCACGATGATTGCAACCGTAATCGGCGCCACAACCGCGAGGCGATCCCGCGCGCGCACCATGTACTCGTACTGTCCGGACCAGGCCAGCGAGTACCCTGCGGGCAGATCCACGGATTCCGCGACGATGCGCTGTGCGTCGGCGACGTAGGTTCCGAGATCCCGATCCGCGATGTCGACGTATGTCCAGCCGTTCGGCCGCGCATTTTCACTCTTGATGACCGGAGGCCCGTCAACCACATCGACGTCGGCCACGTCGGACAGGGCGATTCTCGCTCCGTCCGGCGTCACGATCGGCAACAGGCGCAGGCGCTGTACCGAATCGCGATAGCGCTGCGGGTAGCGGACGTTGACCGGGTAGCGCTCGAGGCCTTCGACCGTCTGCGTGACGTTCATACCGCCGACTGCCGAACGGATGATGTCCTGAACGTCGTCGATGTTGAGCCCGAACCGGGAAGCCCGTTCGCGATCGATGTCGACGTCGATATAGCGCCCGCCGGCAACGCGTTCGGAGTAGACCGAGGCCGTTCCGGGGACTGCTTCGAGCACGGACTCGAGTTGCCTGCCGATTCCTTCGATGACTTCGAGGTCGGGGCCCGCAACCTTGATGCCGACGGGCGTTTTGATGCCCGTCGCGAGCATGTCGATCCGCGTCTTGATCGGCATCACCCAGGCGTTCGTCAGTCCCGTGTACTGCACGGCATTGTCGAGTTCGGCACGCAGTTTCTCGGGCGTCATACCACTGCGCCATTCTTCTCGCGGCTTGAACTGGATCACCGTCTCTATCATCGTCAACGGCGCGGGATCGGTTGCCGTTTCCGCGCGGCCGATCTTGCCGAACACCCGCTTCACTTCGGGCACCTGCATGATCATCCTGTCTGTGTGCTGGAGGATCTCCCGCGCCTTGTCGATCGAAACACCCGGATACGTCGTCGGCATGTACATCAGGTCACCCTCGTCGAGCGGCGGCATGAACTCGGAGCCGAGACGCGTTGCCGGCCACGTGCCAATGGCGAGGATCAGGGCCGCCAGAATCAGCGTCGCCTCCGGCGCCCGTATCACGGCATTGATGACGGGGCGGTAAACGGCGATCAGCACGCGACTTACCGGATTCTTCTTTTCGCGAATGACCTCGCCGCGGATGAAATACCCCATCAGCACCGGCACCAGCGTGATGGACAGGCAGGCCGCCGCTGCCATCGCGTAGGTCTTGGTAAAGGCGAGCGGCGCGAACAACCGGCCCTCCTGTGCCTCGAGCGTGAAGACGGGCAGGAAACTCAGAGTGATGATCAGCAACGAGAAGAATAGCGGCGGGCCGACCTCGCTGGCGGCATCCTTGATGATCCGCCAGCGATTCTCGTCGGTAAGCGGCTCCTTCTCAATGTGCTTGTGGACGTTTTCGATCATGACTATCGCAGAGTCGACCATCGCGCCGACCGCGATCGCGATACCGCCGAGCGACATGATGTTGGCGTTGATGCCCTGTGCGCGCATGACGATGAACGCGACCAGGACGCCAAGTGGCAGACTGAGGACGATGACGGCCGATGAGCGTAAGTGGAACAGGAACAGGGCGCACACCAGCGCAACGACAACGAACTCCTTGATCAGCGTATCGGTCAGCGTCGCGATCGAGCGGCGGATCAGCTCGGATCGATCGTATGTAGCGACGATTTCGACGCCATCCGGGAGGCTCTTCTGCAACTCGGCGAGCCGCGCCTTCACGGCATCGATCGTTCTCGAAGCGTTTTCGCCCCAGCGCATGACGACAACGGCGCCGACCACTTCCCCCTCACCGTCGAGATCGGCAATGCCACGGCGCGTCTGCGGCCCGACCCGGATGTCTGCAACGTCGGACAATACCAGCGGAGTCCCGTGCTCGTTGACGCCGAGTGGAATCGCGGCGAGGTCGTCGACGCCCTGCAGATATCCGGTCGCGCGAACCATGTATTCGGCCTCGCCCATCTCGATGACGGAGCCGCCCGTCTGCGCGTTTCCCTGCCTGATCGCCTGTTTGAGCGATGCCAGCGTGACGCCGAATGCGCGCAGCTTGTCGGGGTCCACGACGACCTGGTACTGGCGCACCATGCCGCCGATCGTTGCAACCTCGGACACACCGGGCACCGATTTCAGCTCGTACTTGAGAAACCAGTCCTGCAAGCTGCGCAGCTGCGCCAGGTCGTGTTTGCCGGACCGATCGACGAGGGCGTACTGGTATACCCAACCAACGCCTGTCGCATCCGGGCCGAGCGACGCTGTCGCGGCCTCGGGCAACGTGCCCGCCACCTGGTTCAGATACTCGAGTACCCGCGAACGCGCCCAGTAGAGGTCGGTGCCATCCTCGAAGATGACATACACGTAGGAATCGCCGAAGAACGAATATCCCCGCACCGTGACGGCTTTCGGCACCGACAGCATCGCCTTTGTCAGCGGATAGGTCACCTGGTCTTCGACCACCTGTGGCGCCTGCCCGGGGAATGTCGTCTTGATGATGACCTGTACGTCCGAAAGATCCGGCAGAGCGTCAACGGGCGTCTGCCGGACGGCATAGATGCCCGAGGCCGCAATGATCAGCGCCGCGATCACGACCAGTACGCGGTTTTCGACGGACCAGCGAATCAGTGCGGCAATCACTGCGCACTCTCCATCCGCCCGAGCGCGCTGTCGATATTCGACTCGGAATCGATCAGGAACTGCGCGGAAACGACCACGCGCTCGCCTTCCCGGAGGCCACGGCGAATCGCAACCCGATCACCGGACTCGATTCCGACGAGGACGGCACGGGACTCGAATACGCCGTTACCGCGGTCGACGACGACCCGGTTCGAGGAACCGCCCCTGACTACGGCCTCGCGCGGCACATGCACGATGTCGTTGACCGCGGTTCCATCGATGGTCACGCGCGCAAACATGTTGGGCAATAGCCTTGCCCCTTCATTGTCGAATCTCAGGCGTACTTTCAACGTACGCGTCTTCGGATCGAGTTCGGGATTGACGTAGTCGACCGTGCCCTCCAGCGTCGTGCCGGGCAGAAAATCGAGCTCGACGGTTGCGGTCTGGCCCGGCTCGACCCATGACGCCTGGCGTTCGAACACCTCCGCCACGACCCAGACCTTGTCGAGTTGCGCAATGGACATGACTTCGGTGGCCGGGGTGACGAACATGCCTTCGCGCACACCGAGCTGCGCGATGACACCGTCGGTTTCGGCGACGACGCGCACGCGCTGGCTGACCTTGCGCTCGCGTTCGAGGCGGTCGATGCCGGCAGCCGTCACGCCAAGCGCAACAAGCCGCTCGCGAGATGCACTGCGAAGGCCGGCGTTGTTGCTGGCCAGCGCGGCAAGATACTCCTGCTGCGCATTGACGAGCGTCGGTGAATAGAGTTCGAACAACAGCTGACCTTTGCGCACCGGGTCGCCGCTTGCGGTCGCCGCGAGTTTCTCGATCCAGCCGTCGACACGCGTGTGCACGTGTTGCAGCGTGTCTTCGTCGTAGCCGATATAACCTACCGTATCGATGCGCCGTGCCAGCGAGCCGCGTTCTGCGAATTCGGTGCGCACGCCAAGATTGTTGACGAGGGTTGGCTCGATCGTGACCGTGCCGGGTCGTCCGGCTGCTTCATCCGCATAGACCGGGACGAGATCCATGCCCATCGGCGATTTACCGGGCTCGTCGCGCCGGTAGTTCGGATCCATGGGCGCTACCCAGTAAAGGACGTCGCGGTCGCCGGAAGCGGCGTCCTGCGATTGCGGCGCTGTGCCACGTCCGATCAGCAAACCGGCGACCAGTGCCGCCGCCATCGCGACGAGAATCAAGACAGTACGTTTCATGGTTGGAAACCTCCCAGGCGTGCGAGCGCCGCCTGGCTCTGCGCACGATCAACTTGCAGACGGAGATGGTCGAGCCGGGAATTCAGCTCATCGATGGAACTGCGCATCACATCGGCGAAATCGCCGGCGTCGCTCTGGTAAGCGAGCAGTGCTGCCTGGGCTTGTCCCCTCGATTGTTCGAGGATCCTTCCTTCGTAAAGCGAGAGTCGCCGTGACAACTCCGCAAAGCGCGCGCCTTCGACCTCGAGCTCACTCAGCAGGCGCGCCTCCAGCTCGGCCTTCGCGTCTTTCGCCGCACTGCGTTGGCGCAGCGCCGCGGCGAGACGCCGATCCTGTCGATTCTCACCGAAAAGCGGCAGGTCAACCGTGACGGCAACGCTGACGAAATCCGAGCGCGGCTCCCCGCTCGGCAGAAAGCCGTCGCGGTAGCCGTATCCGACATCGAGTGCCCAGCCGGGGTGCTTTTCTTCCTCCGCTTTGCCGACCGCGGCATCGCGTGACGACACGTCGGCTTCCGACGCCAACAGCAAAGGATGCAACGCAACGGATGAACGCAGGTCGCCGGCAACCGGCGGTTCGCTCCAGGCCGGCAACGACGCCGTGAGTGGGCGGTAGGCATCTTCCGCCAGCCAACGAGACAGCCCTGCCTGCGCTTGTGCTTGTTTGCCGGCGATGTCGATCAGGCGGTCTTCGAGGCGACTCAGCTCGAGCTCGGCGCGCAGCACGTCGTGCTGTGTTTTGCGCCCGACACCGTACATCGACCGCGTAATCGTGACGAGATCCTCGAAGAAGGGCCGCGATTCGTTGACCAGTGTCCAGGCCTGTCGCGTGTAATACACCTCGAGCCATGCGCGTCTCACCGTGTAGACGACATCGCGACGGCGAGCGTCGGCGCGGTGACGAAAAGCGGCCCCCTGCGAACGCATGGACTCGCCGGCCAGCTCGCGCGCACGCGATCTCGGAAAAGCCTGGCGCAAACCGAGCTGCGCCTGGGTCATACCTTCGGCGCTGAACCCGCCGCCGCTAATCGGGAAGTTGGCGAGACCGATGCGGAGTGTCGGGTCGGGAAGCTGCTCCGCAGCAATGGCCTTTTCGCGTGCTGCTTGCGAACGCGCGAGCAATGCGGCCATACCGGGCTCGCGCGCGGTAGCGAGATCTTCCGCCTCGGCGATGGTCAGCGGTACGCGCGTATCGGCGGATACGCCGGAAATCCATGACCATGAGGCCACGAATACGAGTAAAACGATGTAGACGGGTCGGTGCCCGTAGGTAAACAACATGAAGCCAGCTCCTGCCAGTGAAACCGAAAGGGTCTACGGGGCAGGACTGGCTATTTCAGGTAGACGCAGAGAAGTCTGTGCAGGACGACCGGCAGATCGGGTGGATCCGGCGGATCGCTGCTCGCGGCGAAACGCGTTGGTGAGGATGCCGGGAGGACGGTCGGCGCTCCGGCGAATACGACGTCGAGATCCGGCAGGAGATCGTTTTCGTGCGGCCCGCCGCGTGTGTCGACGCTGACGTCGTCGAGTTCGCAGCACTCCTGCGCCTCGTACTTCATCTCCGGTGGACAGCAACCGTGGCCTTCCTCGACGACTTCGATGGCCATCGTGCAAGGCACGAGTGCAAGATTCACCAGGAAGGCCAGCAGCACGGCCGTCGCGCGGCGCGATGCACGCCTGCTTCTGCGATGTCCGATTGCCTGGATCATAGTTGTTTTCTAGACGGCCGAAGCGGGAAATGCAAGGAATCGACGCACGTTTACGCGTCGCGATTCGGCGTCAGGGACAGGATGCTGTGGCGAATCTCCTCGCCGAGTACGAGGCGCGCATCGGCACCGATCGACTGTATGTCGTCGTCGAACTCGATCAGGCCGTCGCCGTTGCGCCGCAGCACCTGCTGTTCCTGCAGCATCTTGATGAAGTCGTGGAACAGCGTCTTGCTGAAAAAATCGGGCGAATGCAGCCCGTAGATCATCGAGAGGCGCTCGGCACTCTGCTGGCACATCGTTTCGAGACGTCCGCGCGACAGGGTGCCCGAACCGTTGCCGACCAGGATCGCAATGACGAGATAGAAGCGCTGCAGCATCGGCACCATCGACTGGCCGAGCATCAGGAGCTGGAAGGCCATCGCCGAACCCGTGCGCGGCCGCACCAGGAGCTTGCCGCGCCTCCTGGGCGTCAGGATGCCCAGATCGACGAGCGCTTTGATCGCCTCCGACGTGACCTTGTCGATGTCGTCGAAATCCCATTTGAGCGACAGCTCTTTCTTCATGAAAGGGTAGATCAGCCGAATCAGGCGCCGCAATTCGGAGTGCGCGAGTTCGTTACCCTGGATGTAACAGCATGCGACCGAGGCCGGGACGGCCAGCAGGTGCAGGATATTGTTCCGGAAATAGGTCATCAGAACGGCCGTGCGTTCTTCCATGTGAATGACCTCGCCCATCGGGTGCGACGTGCGGCTGACGACGTCGAGCTTCTCCCCGTGCGCAATGATCTCGTCGGGCGTCCACTCCGGGATCGTGACGAGCTCCGAGTATTCGAAACGGCGCATCAGGTCCATGCTGAGCTGCAGCTGCCGGCGCAGTTCGCCGAGCCCGATTTTCTGCTTGGGCGTCGACAGCAGTACATAGGCGAGCAGGCTGATCGGCGTGACGGCGGCGGCGGCATTGATGTTCTGCATGATCCGCGTACCGATCTCACTGACCACCGGCGACAACCAGGCAGGACGATCGCCGTTTTCGGGTTCGTAGCCGCGCCAATCGGGGTGGGCACGATCGAGAACGGGATTGAGCTCGATAGGCTCACCGATGTTCACGGCAACCTTGCCGAATTGATCACGCAGCGACTTGATCGATCGAACGAGGCCGCCAAGCGTCTCTTTCTGCTTCGCGGCACCTCCAAGCTCGCTGATGAAGGCGCTGCCCTCGATCAGCTTCTCGTAGCCGAAATAAATCGGCACGAACACGACCGGGCGCCTGGGGTTGTTGATGTAGGCATTGACAGTCATTGCCAGCATGCCGCCTTTGGGTTGCAGCAGGCGGCCCGTGCGGCTCCGGCCGCCCTCGATGAAATACTCCATCGAGTAGCCACGGCTGATGACCTGTTGTACGTACGAATCGAATACGGCCGCGTACAGTCGGTTGCCTTTGAAGCTGCGTCGCAGGAAGAACGCCCCGCCCCGCCGCAGGATGCCGCCGACAATCGGCATGTTCAGGTTGATGCCCGCCGCAATGTGCGGCATGGGCAAGCCTTCCTTGTACGTCACGTACCCGAGCAACAGGTAGTCGAAGTGACTGCGATGGCACGGCGTATAGATGATCTCCTTGTCTTTCGCGACCTCGTGAAGCATCTCCATGTGGTTGAGTTCGATGCCGTCATAGATACGGTTCCACAGCCAGCGCAGGATGCGTAGCGCAACACGAATTGTCGGATAGGAGATGTCGGCGGCGATCTCGAGTGCATATTTTTCGGCTTTGCGCCGCGCGAGTTCCTGCTTGCGGAACTCGTCGCCCCCCTCCGCGAGAATCGCGCGTCGTACCGAAGGCGAACGCAGCACCTGGTTGATGAGCGTGCGTTTGTGCGACAGGTCGGGGCCCACTGTCGCGACGCGACGTTTGCGAAAATGAACCCGCAGTATTCGCGACACCTTGCGGTAGGCGATTTCACCGGTTCCGTCGTCGGCATCGATCGACCGCAACGGCAGCGCATGGCTGAAGCGCAGCAGCGTATTGCGGCCCTGGAACAACGTGGTGAAGAACTTGCGTATCCGCCCGATTGCCTCCCAGTTCTCCGAGAACACCAACTTCAGGAGCGAGCCTTCCTTGTCGGGCGATCGTCCCCAGTAGATCGCGACCGGAATCAGCAGCAATTCCCGGTCGCACTTCTTGCCTGCATCGATCAGGCGCTTCAGTCGCTGCGACCCGGTCTTGCGCGGTCGCCGGAAGACAAAGCCCTCCTTGCGGCGCAGGGCCACGACTCGCCGGTACTCCCGATTGCCGCAGAAATCGAACGATTCGGTTGGCGACGGCATGCCGTGCAGCGCGCAGGCCCGTTCGAGTGCCAGTACGTCAGCAAGGCCGCCCGACTCGAGGACATAACAAACCTCGGCCTCGGCATCGGTGATGTACTCCGCCGGTGTTTCGGGCTGAATCGCAGGCCTCGCCCAGATCGAGAACACCTTGCCGGCCAGCCAGTAGAGCGGGCGGAAAACGAAGCCTGCGACGTCCATGGCGCACAAGTCTACCCAAAAGATGGGGCGAGCAGGCCGTTGACTTTTGTGCATTTTTTGCATTGATCAGTGCGGTTCTGTGACGGCCTTCGTTTCGCGCGGGACGCTTATGAGAAACAATTCGCAAGACTTCGCAATCGGGTCCGGCGGACGACATCATGAAAAACCTGATCATCTGGGCAATTATTTTCGGCGTGGTGGGCTATGGCGGCTCCAAGCTGTTGCTGCACCACAAGGTGGGCCGCGGTGTCGACCAGGCCGTACTCATGGTCTCCCCATTCGTCAACATCGAGTACGACGGGGTCAGCTCCACGATGGGCGGGCAACTGACGATCGATGGCGTGCGTGCGTACGTAACGGGCTTCGAGGACGAGATCTACATCGATCGACTCGGCATCGACACACCGAGTTACTTCTCACTGCTCGGCCTTGCGGACATCAGAGAGAACATTCGATCGCCCGATGACGTGATCCCCGACTATTTCGGCATCGTTGTCGAGGGCGTGCGGATGCGCGTCAATGCCGATTATTTCAAGAAGGCCTATGCGGCATCCGTTGCTGGTATCGACGAGGCCGACTTGAAAGCGGACGCGGCGCGCTGCACCGGCAAGTACGGTTTCTCGCCCGAAACGCTGGCGCGTCTCGGGTTTTCCGATCAGGTCGTCTCGGTGACCGCGCACTTTCGCAAGGGGGAAGGCCAATATTCGGTCGAGATGACGTCGAACGTCGAAAACATGTGGGACATCGAGGCGACAATGGCTCTCGCAGGTGACATGCTGACCGAGCTTTCCAAGGGCACGCGCTATCGGCCGCGCATGCGCGAGATGCGCATTGTCTTCAAGGACCTGTCGCTGCGCGAACGCGTCGAGAAGTACTGCGGCCAGCTCGGTATGTCGGAGGACGAGATCGTCGCCGCCCAGCTCGAGAAGCTGCGTCACATGGGCGAGGTCAATGGCGTCGAGTTCGACGAGTACGTCATCGCGCCTTACACCGAATTCGTCAAGGGCAAGTCGACGCTCGTCGTGACGGCAAAGCCGCGCGAACCGGTCTCGCTGAGCCAGATCAGTCTGTACAAGCCCAGCGACGTGCCTGCCCTGCTGGACCTGTCTGCCGAGGCGCTCTAAGCAGGGACAGTCACCCGGCACTTCCGGGGACAGTTACCAGGTTTCTATCCCAATAGAATGGGGACACTGACCACGATTCACGGCGAAACGTGGTCACTGTCCCACGCGTAACTAGGTCACTGTCCCCTTTTTGGGGAGTCAGTAGTTTGTGGCGTCGTCGACCGCTTCTTCGACTTCTTCGGCCTTCTCCTTGAGCATCTCTTCGACGTCGGCGGCGGCATCCTGCGCGTCGTTGAGCGCATCAGCGGCTACTTCGCCGGCCGTTTCCATACCTTCATCAACAGCGTCGGCCGCCGCGTCCACAGCATCATCGGCAGCGTCCACGGCCGTGTCGGCCGCTTCTTTGGCCTCTTCCATCGCGCTCTCGGCCGCCGATTCGTCGGCGCTGCCCGAATCACCGCCGCCGCAGCCGAAGATGAACAGGCTCGTCAGAACAAGTAGCAAGTACCTCATGGTGTTTTCCTCTCAGTATTGTCTTATACGGCCAATGTCCCAAGGAACTGACCCAGGTAATTGTTGATCTCTTCGATGTTCGCGGTCAGGCGGTGGTCCCCATCCACCAGATGAAGCGTCGCACTGCAGGCCCGCGCGTATCGAATGCTGTTATCGACGGGGACAATATCATCATGCCAGCCATGCACGATGCAAATCGGCACAGGCGGCGGATCGGGCGTCAGTTCCTCGTGGCCTTCCATGAACCATGCCGGCGCCAGAACGAACAACCCTGCGGCACCGACGCGGCCGGCCGCCGCCGTCGCAACGTGCCCCCCCATGCTCGATCCGACCAGCACCAGCCGATCCTCGATGTCTGCACATTCCCGGACGCACTTCTCGACACGCTCGCTCGGATCAGCGATTCCCTGATAGTCGATGCTGTCGGCTTCGCAGCCCATGCCGCGCACCATCTCGGCCATCGCCCGGATCTTGGTTCCCCACGGCCCGCTCTCCTGGCCGTGCGAGAAGATCACTGTCGTCATACGAGTATTCCATCCCCTGAGTCACAAAGGTCTTCGAGGTGCCGCGCGAGCAGCCAGATTCGGTCCTGCCCCCAAACCACGAAGTCGCCGATACGCAGCGTCGGTACGCCCCAGCTGCCAGAGTCCACCATGATTGCGCGGTTCTCGTCCACCTCGTCACGCCACTCCGAGGACTGCATCGAGGCCTTTGCCTCCGGCCAGAACAACCCGGTACGGCCCGTGATCCTGCGCATACCGGCATCGGTCGCCACATCGATCCCCTCGGCCCAGATGCCGACGGCTGCGTTCCACAGGAAGTCACGCCCGCGATGCTCATCGCGCGCGTAACGATACACGGCATAGGCGCGCTCGATGCCCGCACCTACCGGGTCTGCGAACTTGCCGAAAGGCACACCGTGCCTGCGCGCTTCGCGCGACGTGTCCTGCGCGATGTACAGCAACTTGGCTTTTGGCACCTGCATGCCGCGCATCACCATCGGGAGAACCAGCCGTATCTCGAGTTCCAGACCGAACGCATCGACGAGCTCGTAGACGCGCTGCAGCGCGAGCATCGAATAAGGGCTTCTCAACGACACGAACAACTCGAGCGGCGGAAGCTCTGCGGCCGCACCCGGGGGTCGCACCGGCAGCGACAGGCGGGTCGCGCGCTCGATGGACGCCAGCTTCGGGTGCAGTGCCGTCGCGCGCCGTGCCCCGAGAGTGTCGAGGCGGTCGAGCAGATACTGCAGACGGTCCACGCCCCAGTACCACTCACCGCCGTAATACAACATCGCGCTGTTGTAGTGCCCAAGCTTCCCGAGCCGTTGCTGCGCCCTGGCGATCGCGACGTCGCCGCCACCAGGATCCGGAACATCGGATGCATGCCGGGCCGCAGTCTCGCTGTCGCCGCGCCAGTACATCTCGAGCACCTCGAGCAGATCGTCCTGCCCGACCGCGACGGCATCTGTCAAGCCAACGCGATGCTCCGTGGGCGGCGCCCCCCCTTTGTCGAGGAACGGCACGCCGAGTTCGTGTGCGAGTCGCCTGCTGTCCTCGACCGCGTACTCAGCGAGCATCTCCGGCGCCGGCTGGTAAACGTCGCCGAGTGACTGCGAGAGATGCACGACGAGCCTGATGTCGTAGCATTCCTCGAGTGCCGGCAGGTAACAGGCCAGCAAGTACGAGTAAGGGTCGTCGATCTGCAGGAAGGCTTCGACGACGTGCGCACGGCCGGCGAGCCTGCGCTTCGCCTCGACCATGCGGCGTTTCGCGTTCTGCATGCGTTCGCCAAAAAGCAGGGTCAGCACGCTCGAGCGCAAGCGATTCGTGACGTTCACTCGTCGTCCCAGGCGGAACCCGGCTTCCACAACAACTCGTCGAGGTCCGGCTGCCAGCGATACTTGCCCATGTCGACCTTGCCGTTCAGCATGACGATGCCTTCGTGTGCGAGTCGATCACGCTGGCGTCGAAACGCGCGGCTGTTCGGATCGAACGCGCTCCGCCCCGACGACCGGATGACACGGTGCCATGGCAGTTCCAATCCGGGCGGCGAGTGC
>JANQGP010000232.1 GCA_028277265.1 Woeseiaceae bacterium
TCTTAAATCTTTTAATTCGAAGTGGATGCTTTACCGTGATAGCATGTGACATTCCCGATCGTGGCTCGTCAGGAGCAACTACGACAATTTTATAAAACAATGGGTTATACGCGTTTCAAAACACTCGGATTGAAATGAGGCGCATCAGACACTGAAAAAATAGGCGACGCGGAAGCGTTGTGCATAAATGCCCGACGTGCCGGCGACCCGCCGGACCCGGTTCCCGGCACCGTTTCGCCCCGAATCAGCGCAGGAAACCGGCCTGCAGATCGTTCAGGAACCGCCGGCCGAGCAACGTCGGCCGCCACACGCCGTCGTCGACCCGTTCGAGCAGGCCCTTCGCGAGCGCCTCGCGGGCCGCGGTCGCGAGTGTGCCTGTGCCGAGACCCGTGCGTTCGGCGAACAACCGCTCGTCGAACCCGGCGACGAGGCGCAGCGCGCCCAGCATGAACTCGAACACGAGATCGGCCTCTCCGAGCGGCGCCGAACCGGCGCCGGTTTCCCCGGCGACGACGGCCTGCATGTATTGCAGGGGATTGAGCGGCTTGTAATAACGCATGACGCCGGCATCACTGGTCGTCTTGCCGTGAGCGCCGGCCCCGACCGCGAGGTAATCGCCGAACAACCAGTAGTTGACGTTGTGCCGGCACTGGCGACGGTCTTTCGCCCATGCCGACACCTCGTACTGTTCGTAACCGCCTGCCGCGAGCAATTCGGCGCCGGCATCCTGTATTGCCCAGGCGGTCTCTTCGTCCGGCAGGCCCTCGGGCGGTCGTGCATGAAATACCGTGTTGGGCTCGAGCGTCAGCTGATACCAGGAGATGTGGGCCGGCCCGAGCTCGATCGCGGCGCGCAGGTCGGCTTCGGCGCCCGCGACCGTCTGCCTGGGCAAGCCGTGCATCAGGTCGATGTTGATATTGTCGAAACCGCCCTCGACCGCCTGCGCGTAGGCGCGCGCGATGTCGTCGCTGCCGTGTATGCGTCCGAGCTTTGACAGCATGGCGTCGTCGAAGCTCTGCGCGCCGAGCGACAGCCGGTTGATGCCGGCGTCGCGATACGCGCGTGGCGAATCGAACTCGACCGTACCCGGATTCGCCTCCATCGTAATCTCGGCGTCCTCCGAGAGCCTGAAATGCGCGGCGACGCCGTCGAGTATCGCGGCGATTTCCCGCGGGGAGAACAGGCTCGGCGTGCCGCCGCCGAGGAACACCGTTTCGACCTGGCGGCCTTCCGCGCGGCGCGCCTCCGACTCGAGGTCGCGCAGCAGCGCCTCGACATAGCGCGCCGTCGGCGCGCCGTCGGGCGCGCTGTGCGAATTGAAATCGCAGTACGGGCACTTGCGAACGCACCACGGCAGGTGGACGTAGAGCGAAAGCGGCGGCGCGATCACGAATACTTGCTTTCGATCAGCTCAACCAGTTTGCGAAGCGCCTGGCCCCGGTGACTGCGCGCATTCTTTTCGTCGGGATCGAGTTCGGCCGAACTGCAACCGCGCTCGGGCACGAGGAACAGCGGGTCGTAGCCGAACCCGCCGCCGCCCTGGCGTGCATGGAGAATCTCGCCCCGCCAGACTCCCTCCGCGATCAGGGGCTCGGGGCTCGCCGGATCGACGAAGGTCGCGACACAGTGAAACGCCGCGCCGCGGTCTTCAACACCGTCGAGCGCGGCGAGCAGCTTGTCGTTATTGGCCTCGTCACCGGCGCCGTCCGCGTACCGCGCCGAGTAGACGCCGGGCGCACCGTCCAGCGCATCGACGGCGAGGCCCGAGTCGTCGGCGATGGCCGGCAGCCCGGTGGCATCGACCGCATGCCGTGCCTTGATCAGGGAGTTCTCGGCGAACGTCGTGCCGGTTTCGTCCGCGTCGGTAACGCCGAGTTCGGATTGTGCGACGACCTCGATGCCGAGATCGTCGAGCAGGCGCGCAATCTCGCGGATCTTGCCGGGGTTGCCGGTCGCCATGACGATCCTTGTCGGTCGGCTGCTCACGATGTCGCAGCGGCAATGGCCTCGTTCTGTGCCGTGACGATGTCGGCGATGCCGGCGCGCGCCAGCGCGATCATCGCATCGAACTCTTCATCGGTGAACGCGTGCCCCTCGGCCGTGCCCTGCACCTCGATGAATCGCCCGGCATCGTTCATGACGATGTTCATGTCGGTCTCGGCCTCGGAGTCCTCGGCGTAGTCGAGGTCCAGCACGGGCTCGCCGCGATAGATGCCGACCGAAATCGCGGCGACCTGGCCGTGCAGCGGGTTCTTGCGAATCGCTCCGCTGGATTTCAGGCGATGCATCGCAACGGCCAGCGCGACGAACGCACCGCTGATTGCGGCCGTTCGCGTGCCGCCGTCGGCCTGTATGACGTCGCAGTCCAGCGTGATGCATCGTTCGCCGAGCGCTTCGAGATCGGTTACGGCGCGCAGCGAGCGGCCGATCAGCCGCTGTATTTCCAGCGTGCGGCCGCCCTGCTTGCCGCGCGCGGCTTCACGACCCGAACGCGTGTGGGTGGAGCGCGGCAGCATGCCGTACTCGCCCGTGACCCAGCCACGACCCGTGTTGCGCATCCACGCGGGAACACGGTCTTCGACACTGGCGGTGCAGAGCACGCGCGTATTGCCGAACTCGGCCAGCACGCTGCCTTCGGCGTGCATCGTGTAGTCGGTAACGAAGCGCAGTTCGCGCATCTGCGATGGCTCGCGTCCGCTCGGGCGCATAGAGATTCTCCTGGGTTTGGCAGCCTGCCGCTAGTCGCCGAGCCAGCGTAATGCTGTGCCGGTCGTATTGTCGCTGTAGGGAGAGTTGACGTTCAACGCTTTCATGCTGAGCGCCTTGAGATTCGCGACGACAACCTCGTCGAGAATC
>JANQGP010000261.1 GCA_028277265.1 Woeseiaceae bacterium
AGTTTCCGGTAGAGATGCGTTCTTTCCATGCCGACGCGTTTCGCGAGCTGCCCGACCTTGCCGCCGCAGAGCACCAGCTGCTGCTGCAGGTAGGCGCGCTCGAACTGCTCACGCGCTTCGCGTAGCGGCAGCGCGAGCAGGTCCTGTTTCACGAGAGGTTCGTCGACCGGTCCCGTCGAGCTGATTTCGGCTTCGACGTCATCGAGCGAAATGTCCTCATTGCTGCCCGTAAGCAGCAGTCGCCGGACCAGATTCTTCAACTCGCGTACGTTGTCGGGCCAGGGATAGTTGCGCAGGCGATTCTGCGCCGCAACACTGAAACGCCGGAACGTCAGCCCTTCCGAATCGACGAGTTTGTCGACGTAGTAGTTCAGCAGCTCGGGGACGTCCTCGGCGTACTCACGCAGCGGCGGTATGCGAAGCGTCAACTCGCTGAGGTGCGAGACGAGGTCGCGACGCAGCCTGCCTGCATCGATCATTGCCTCGTAGTTCGCATCGACGGTCGCAACGACCCGGCAATCCACTTTGACCGGTGTCGTACCGCCAATGCGGGTATAGCTGCCGCCATCGAGAATACCGAACAGCACGCGCTGGGCGTCGGCGCTCAGGTCACCAAGCTCGTCGATGACGAGCGTCCCGCCCGAGGCGCGCTCGAACGCGCCGGCGGTCGCTTCGCCTTCGTGCTCGCTTCCGAGCAGCTGTTCTTCGAAGTTGGTTTCCGTGACTGACGCTGCAGACAGCGTGGTCAATGGCTCGTCCGCGCGAGCGCTGAGTCCGTGCATGTAGCGCGCGAACGCGCCGCGGCCCGTGCCCGACTCACCACTCATCAGGACCGAGCCGTCGTGGCGAGCGTACTGTTGCACGCGTTCGCGCAGCCCCTGCATGAGCTGGCTGCGGCCCACGGGGGCGAGCAGCGACGGCAGCAGCCTCCGGGCTGCGCCCGGCTGCTTGCCGCCGGACTCGAGCGCCGATTCGACCGTGCGCAGCAACTTCGCCAGCGACAACGGCTTCTCGACGAAATCGAAAGCGCCGAGGCGCGTGGCCTCGACCGCCGTATCGACGGTGCCGTGGCCCGACATGATGACCACGGGACAGTCGGGCTCGCCGTTTTCGGACCATTCCCTGAGCAGCGTGATGCCGTCCGTATCCGGCATCCAGATGTCGAGAAGAACGAGGTCGAACTTGCCTGTTGCGCGTGCGTTGCGTGCCTCCTCGGCGTTCGCGGCTACCGTCACCCCGTAGCTCTCGTCGGTAAGAATGTCCTTGATCAGCGCACGAATGTCCGCTTCGTCATCGACCACCAGCACGTGAGGATTTCTCATGCGTGTTCTCTCCTCTGTTCGGCGCGGCCTGGCGCCTTGGCAATCATCAGCTCACGCGCCGCTTCGTTGAGCGGCAGACGGATACTGATCATCGCTCCCCCGTCTTCGCGATTCCTGGCCCGTATCGAGCCAACGTGTTCTTCCACCAGTTTTTTGACGATGGCAAGCCCGAGACCCGTGCCCTTCGGCTTTGTCGTGACGTAGGGGTCGAAGACCTGGCTGACGGCGCCGGCCTTGAAACCGGGACCGTTGTCCTCGACCTTGATCTGAACGATGTCGACGCCGTCGATCTCCGCTGAACTGACATGAACGTCGATTTGCGGATCCTCAGTATGCTCGAGCGCCTCGACCGCGTTCCGAATGAGGTTGTGGAGGATCTGCCTGACGCGGCCCATGTCCGCCTCGATCCGCGGCATCGTCGGGTCGGACGTCAGCACGATCGTCACGTCGGTGCCCTGGGCGCGGTACAGGTCCACGACCTCGTGCGCGAGCTTGTCCAGATCGAAAAACGCGATCTCCATGTCGGGCGCTCGCGCATAGTCGCTGAAGGCATTGACCATCTCTTTCATCGCCTCGACCTGCTGCACAATCGTGTGCGTTGCGCGATCGAGAATCTGCGCCTCTTCTTCCTCCATCGACGCGAGGTACTTGCGGCGCAGCCGTTCGGCCGACAGCTGGATCGGCGTCAATGGATTCTTGATCTCGTGCGCGAGACGCCGGGCGACCTCGCCCCAGGCGGCGTCGCGCTGCGCCTGCAGCAATGCCGTGATGTCGTCGAAGACCACGACGAAACCGGCGGCATGGTCCTCGTCGCCGGGCAGGGCCGTACAGGCGCAGGTCAGCACGCGCCGCCCGACCTCCCCGCGCAGGACGATCTGTTCACGCCACTCGGTTTCGCCCGCATCGAGATGCACGCGCGCGACGTCGACGAACTGCTCGAGCAGCGGGTGCCCACTGGCCACGTCGGCCAGGTCCTCGCCATGGCGGCTGCCGAGGTCGACGCCGAGAATCGACCCCGATGCCGCGTTCGCGTTGCGGATTCTGAGATCGGACTCGAGCGCCAGCACGCCGGTCGACAGGCGCGCAAGGATGACTTCGAGGTTCGCGCGCTCGGCTTCGACGAGCGCCTGGCTCAGCGATGCCTCGCGCCGCGCTGTCGCCAGCCGCTGCGTCATGTCGTTGAACGACGAGATCAGGAAGCCGATCTCGTCGCGCGTCGGCGTTGGCAGGCGCGTGTCGAAATCGCCGGCCGCAACGGCACGCGTGCCCGCAACGAGATCCTGGATCGGCGCGACCAGGCGGCGTGACAGTACGAACGCACCGTAGATCGCGGCGAGCAGGCTGAGCAACAGAACGAATGCCAGCGTCAGTGTCAGCAGGTCTTTGAGATCCTCGCGGAAAAACACGAGCTGCTGATACTCCTGGTAGGACGACTCGACGCTGTTCACCATCTCGGCAAGTCGATCGGTTACCGGGTAGTAACCCTGAACGACTCGCGGCTCCTGACCACGACCGGCACGGTGCATGAAGACGACGGCAGTCCTGACCTCGACGCCGCCCGACGCAAGCGACTCCAGGCTGACGAACGGCCGGCCCTGCTGCATCTGCAGTACGACCTCTTCGGTCAGGGGCTTCGGCAGGCTCGCCGTGGAACTGTCCGAGCTCGTCGCAAGCACGGTGTTGTTGTTGCCGTACAGCGTCATCTCGCTCGCCCCGCTTTCGCGGCGCAGCATGCTGAGCTCGAACACGATCTGCCGGTCGTCGACGAGCGCAAGCCGCTGCGCGACGAGCTGCGTCGATTGCAGATTGCGGCGCCGCTGTATCTCGAGTGCCGCGCGGCTCAGCGTCAGTGCGTTGTCGAGCCCTTCCTCGACCTCGACGTTGAACCAGCTGTCGATGCCGCGGTTGATGAACTGCAAGGAGAAATAGAAGACGACGAGTAGCGGCAGGACGGCCAGCCCGACGAACATCCCGACCATTCTTGCCTTGAGTTTCGCGCCGGGGACATTCTGCCGGTAGTCCCTGGCGAGACGCGCGAGATTGCCGATCAGGAACGCAAGCAGCAGGACACCGCCCGCGATATTGATCGCGAGGATGGCGTCCTGGAGGCGATCGAAATCGTCCGACTGCTGCACGGTCTGCGTCAACAGGAACAGCGCGGCGAGCGCGAGACCGACGCCGGCCGTCGCAACGATGAGGTAGACCGCCCGTTTTATCGTTCGAGCAACCATTCAAACCATTCGCTTTGTAGCTGCCACTGGCCGCGCCAGAAGAACAGCACACGCAACGCCGGGGGATACCGTTCGGTGTTGAGCATGGCCCGGAGCCGCGCGTGGTATTCCGTGTCCGTCGCCAGCAGTGCGTCGTCAATTACCGGCAGCCCCTGGACGCGTCCGAGGCTGTTCAGTGCGGAGTAGAGTGTTGCGAAGGAATCCTGGTCGCCGCTGTTGAGATTGCGAACGATGTAGCGCTGGCTGACGGGCGAATACTCCAGTTCATAGCGAACCGCCAGCTCCGCCTCGACGTCGTCGGGCAGAAAGCGACGGGTCCGAATGACCTGCAGCTGTAACTCGATCGTCAGCGTCACACCACTTTCGAGCGCAGCCAGCGCTTCGGACGACAGCACGAGCTGGAGACGGGCATCGAGCGCGTGTACGCCGTCGACCGTCTCGGTCGTCGCCGAACGCACCTCGAAGTAGCCCTCGCGCTGGATGTCGTCCTGGGCAACGCCGGTACCGAGAGCGAATACCGTCAGAAATATGAGTGGTACGAACCTGCGCATCGCCTTCTTCAGGAGACCTTCTTGACGAGGCATGCGTAGTAAAAGCCGTCCAGGTCTGCCGTGCCCGGCAGAACCTGGTAGCCGCACGCCTTCCTCCGCATTAGATCGCGGATGTTGTTATTTGGCAACACGGCGTCCTCCACCGCATCGCCGCTGGCCTCGAGAAATGCCTGCACCACGTTGTCGTTCTCCGCCGCCAGTACCGAGCACGTGACATAGAGCAACCGCCCGCCGGCGATCAGCAGTGGCCAGAGCGCCCGCAGGATGCCCGCTTGCAGGTCGCTCAATGCCGCTATGTCGGTGTCGCGCCGCAGCAGCTTGATGTCGGGATGGCGCCGGATCACACCGGTCGACGAACACGGTGCGTCGAGCAGGATCGCGTCGAACGGTGCTCCGTCCCACCACTTCTCTGGTTTCGATGCGTCGCCGGCGACAATCGTTGCAAGCGCGCCGATACGCACGTGGTTCTCGCGCACGCGATCGAGCCGTGTCTCGTCGATGTCCACGGCCGTCAGCTCGACGTCGTCGCCGCCGAGTGCGAGCAGGTGCCCGCTCTTGCCGCCCGGCGCGGCGCAGGCATCGAGCACGCGGCGCGGCCGCTCGCGCATGAGCCAGCGCGCGGCAACCTGCGCCGCCC
>JANQGP010000301.1 GCA_028277265.1 Woeseiaceae bacterium
TGAAAGAGTGGTCAGAATGGCAAACAAGGCCGCCAGAGCGGTAGCCATGAATACCAAAGTAGAGTCGCGCATGACTTCTTCTGAAACGGGAAAACCGAATAAGCTCACTGAGTAGGCCAATGCGACCACGGCGAGAAAGTAGGTGCCCGACCAGATCAAATACTGTCGATTTTCTATCAATTCTGCGCTCACTGACGTGCAAGAACGAACGACCGCAATCGGCTGCGGGTGAATTCGGTCCGAATCTCAACATCGCATGAGGACTCGCCGATTTCACTATCTGCATTGCAATCACATCTCCGATAAGACAAGCACGCCTTCCTCATCGGGCGCACTTCCGGTCCTGTCGCACCGTTCGCCTACCGGTGCAAAAGCCTCTTCCGGTGGACGATCGCCGACCAAGCGCTCCGCGGTGACGGATCCGGTGTTCAGATCTACCCGGTAGAAATCTGATCGCTTGCGATAAGCGGTTCCTGGGCAGCCAATGTAGTAGTCGTACTGGTACGTGGACCGAACGACGATGCCAACAACTTTTACACTTTGTTGCAGCAAGGCGATTTCGTCTCGGGTTAATCCTGCAAATGTCGGAACCGTACTTTCTCGCTTTAAGAACATGTCCACCTCACGGTCTTCTATCGCGGGAAAACGCTCAGGTTCATAGATCTCCGCACGAGGAATTTCCCCTTCGAGTAAGGCCATCACTTCCTCATCGGAAGGTGGTGAATTGGTCGGATACGACATCTGGTTGCGCGTGCGTGAGATTCTCTCCTCGAGCGGCATTATCTGTCCGACCCTCGCCAACACCTCGGTCCAAAGGTGAGTTCGTGCAGCTTTGGCGTCCCCAAAGTTAATTGCGGTAAGTGCATCTTCGATGACGCGCCGTTCGCCTGGAGATTCGGCCGTATCGCGAGCCGACTTCAGTTTGCTCTCGACAACCCGATGGCCTGACTCATCCCCATTCAAGAGATCAGAGAGTTCGTACCGGGCGAGCGTGGCCGGCTCTTCATCGGTTAGCCAACCGCGGGACGGTGGCTCCTCATGTGCACTCTTTGCGACTCTCAGGACAACGTCCGTCAGCTTGGAAACGTCTCCGGCTTCGGCAAGTGCCCGGACTTCGCGAACAGGTGCGGTCAACCACCAGTAAGCGCCTACAAGCAACGCCAATAGAGCGATGACGAAGCCCAAACGAGAGTACATCAAGGCTCAAAAACCTCGGCGATCTTGCCGTCCGCATCGAAACGGATGCGTAAAGTGCGGCCGACCTCGCTGTAACTTCTTATTCTCTCTTCTCTCTCGGTCGCAAACACGATACCGTCGTACTCCGAGACATCGTTGCCGCTGTCATCCTTCGATACCCTGCTCGGCGCACCCAGGTACCGCTCAACTGTACCTCTCGAGTGTTTGCCGATTTCGAGCCGTTCCCACTGCGCGATGGACATCACCCTGTTGGTCGACTGCATCGAAACTCCTGCCAGAACGAGCACGTGGCGGCTGCCTTCAGGAGGCTTGTTCGGTTGCTGGTACCGCGCCCGATTCTTGCTTATCCGTTTACGAATATCAGTAACCGATATGGCAGGCGAGGCGGTCGGCACGAGTCTCGGGTATTCGACCTCTGTGTATCCCGTTGTCCAGCCGTCCTGAACGAGGCTGTATACGATGCCGGGTTTAGCCACGAGATCGGCGGTCCAGCTCGCATTGGGCCGCCTTAAGTGAACCTTGTATTGACCGGGCAGTATCTCGACAGCGTGCGCACCTCGTAACGACCAGATGTCTCCCGAATCCACTCGCTCTATCCGTCCGACCTGAACAGTCTTGCGCTCAGCTCCAAAGCCGGCATAGCCTGCCAGAACGGCCACGGTGTCGACATCTTTCGCCGGGCCGGGATAGAGCTGAAGATATCGTTCCAGTGCGGAGTTGTTTTCAACGGAACTCTGCTGGAGTTTCGGCTTACCGGCACAACCCACAAGAAGGAAGGCACACAAGGCAACAACAAGGCGAAACGAGGTCCTATGATTCATGGGAGTCACCTCCGTGGCATCGACGGCATTCGGTCGGGTCGCGCCGTCCGTTCATGATACCCGCGCCACTAATAGAGGGACAGTGACCATGTTTCCTTGGGGAAACGTGGTCACTGTCCCTCTTTTCAAAAGTCCGTCGGCGCCGGCGGTGCGTCAACCTTGGCCGGCGGCGTCTTCTCGAGCTCAGCGAGCAGGTAACGGACCGCCGCCTCGAGTGTCGGGTCCTGACCTGCGGCAACGAGCTCGGGTCGATCGACTACTTCGATATCGGGAGAAACCCCTTCGTTCTCGACAGCCCATTCGTTGTCCGTGTCCAGAAAGCGAAATGTCGATGCCAGGAGGATGCCGCCGTCTGCAAGTGACGGGTTTCCGGAAATGCCGATGAGTCCACCCCACGTGCGCGTGCCGATCAACGGACCCAGCCCGAGTTTCTTGAAGTAGTACGGGAACGCATCGCCGCCCGAGGACGACAAGCCGTTGATCAACGTCGCTTTGGGCCCGGTGTGAGAGAAGAGGGGCGTTGCATCCGGCTCCAGGCCCCTGCGTTTCCAGTAGTTCAACGGTGTGCGCGATACGATCTCGATCATGCGGTCGGGAATGAAACCGCCGCCGTTGTAACGCGCGTCGATGATGAGCGCGTCCTTGTTCATTTGCGGCAGGAACCGCTTGAACAGCTCGCGATTGCCGTCGCCCGCGGTGTTCGGCAGGTGCACGTACCCGATTCGGCCGCCCGACAGCTCCGCGACGCGACGCGCGCGGTCTTCGACCCAGTCGAGATAGCGCAGCTGTGTTTCCGACGTGACGGTCCTGACCAGAACATCGCGGTTTCCCCGGGCCGTCGGCCGGTCGTTCACGGTCAGTGAAACGACGTCGCCGCTGGTGTTCTCGAGGAGCTGGTAGAAATTCTGCACGTCGGAGGCTGCGACACCGTTGACGGCAATGATGTAATCACCGGCCGAGACATCGACACCGGGTGCGGCCAGTGGCGAGTAGAACTCGGTGTGCCATGCCTCGCCCTTGTAGACCCTGGCGATACGATAGGCATCGCCCGCGCGTTCCACCTCGGCGCCGAGCAAGCCGCCGCTGCGGCGTTCCACGGCCGGTTGGTCGCCGGACTGCACGTAGATATGCCCGGCGTTCATTTCGCCGGCAATCTCGCCGAAGATGTAGTCGAGATCGGCACGGTGAGCAACGTGCTCGACAAGCGGCTCGTACTTCGCGCGAATCGCGTTCCAGTCCTGGCCGTGCATGTTGGGGTCGTAGAACCAGTCGCGCAGGATCCGCCAGCCGTCGACGTACATCTGCCGCCACTCGA
>JANQGP010000316.1 GCA_028277265.1 Woeseiaceae bacterium
AGGTGGCTGAGTGGTTGAAAGCACCGCACTCGAAATGCGGCATACGGGCAACCGTATCGGGGGTTCGAATCCCTCCCTCTCCGCCAGTATTCAATAATAGAACAAAATTGAGCGCTGCCAGCGACTGGAATTCGTTTTAGTTTCCGAAAGTTTTGTGGCAAGAGAATTGAGTGCGGAGACTGCCAGGAGGCGGCCGGATTGGCGTTTTCCCGTCTCTGTCTCTTTTCGCACCAACACAATGAGACGGGCTCAAGCGTTGGTGCCGCATCACTAGCAACGCTGTCACTCGACGGGTGTGACATAAGGAACGTCGATCGAGCAGACGAAGCCGTCCGGCGCGTAGTCGCTGTGCACGACGCCCTCTAGCTCAGTAGCCAGATGGCCCTCGATCAGGCGTGAGCCAAAACCACGGCGAGTGGGTGGGACGACCGGTGGTCCGTTCTTCTCTTGCCAGCGTAGTGCGAGCCGAGGAGCGGCTCCGTTCTCGGAAGTCAGGTGCCACGCTACCTCAACTTGACCGGCCGCCTTCGACAAAGCGCCATACTTTACGGCATTTGTCGCAAGCTCATTGAGAACAAGCGAGAATACAAGTGCTGCCCTCGGAGCAAGCCGGACGCTCGGCCCATCTTTCCGGATGCGGGTGCGGTCATTATCCTGCAGAAAATTGACCGCGGCGTCGGCGACCTCGTCGAGCGTGGCGCCGGTCCAGCTGCATTCGGTTAGCACGTCATGGGTTTTGGCGAAGGCGAACAGGCGACGCATCAGCGCCTCCCGGGCCTCGCTCAGGGGTTTGGTGTCACGTAGGCTCTGTGCGGCGATGCCCTGCACGGTCGCCAGCGAGTTCTTCACCCGATGGTTCAATTCGTTGACCATCAAACGCAGTTGTTCGCCGAGGCGCTTCTGCTCGGTAATGTCGCGTATCATCGCCAAATACGCGGATCGCCGGTTCCACACGCAATGCCCGACCCGTATTTCAGCGAACCGTCGCTCTTGCGCTCTCAACACCTCGATCTCAGAGACGCAACCCTCCTTTACGGCGAAGCCGATCCGCTCGCCGATCAATTCTTCACGCTCGCGCCCGAACAGTTCCTGCGCCGCAGGATTGATGAACTGCACCACGCCGTCGAGCGTCGTGACGATGACGGCGTCCGGCATGACGCCGACGAGATTCTCGAACTGATGGTCCGTTCGCTCCGTGCTCGATCGCTTGACGATGTCAAAAACACTGCGCGTCAACAGCCTCGCATGCGTGCCGTCCTTGGAAATCACCTGCCGCGCGCCTTCCGCCTCGGCCATCGAACGCAACCCCGGATCGTCCGCGCCGGAAAACACGATGATCGGAACATCTTGTGCAACCGAAACGAGCCGTTTCAGCGTATCGATCCCGGTCGAGTCCGGCAGATTGAGATCGAGAATGATGCCGTCATAGGTCCCCGCCTCCACTACTTCGACGGCCTTGGTCAGAGTTGCGACCTGCTCGATTTCGAAACTCGTTCCTCCGAGGTCCGCCAGCCATTCGATGGCGAGATCGGCATCACCGGCGTTGTCTTCAACCAGAAGAAGCTGAAACGTCATGGATGCTTCCACTTTTCGATTGAACTCAGCCGCCCCCGTCGCCGACTCTCGGTTCAAACATTTCGAAAAGGTTCTGTTTTTCTCGCGTGAACATATAAGTAGGAGTACCGGTCAAGATCCCATTGATGCCGCGGAACGGCGCTTTGATGTGCATGCCCTGACTGTCGATCAGGTATTCGCGGATATCCTTCTCATGCTGCGTTCCGCGCATCTTCAGAATCGCGAGTCCGCGTCGCATCTCTCCGTGCAGCTCGACATAGCGCAGCAGGATGATGGTATCGGTAATCGTCGAGATGTGGGTTTCGGTTATCGTTTCACCACCCATAAGCATAGGAGTCGTGTTCGTGAACAGGCCCGTTACCTCGAGATGCTTGATGTGGCTCGTGAGTCCGATAACGAATTCGCGAAACGATTTCATCGAACCGGCGCGCTCGAAAGCCGACATGCTGTCGACTGCGACGCGGGA
>JANQGP010000336.1 GCA_028277265.1 Woeseiaceae bacterium
CGAGCGAGCTGTTCGTGCTCGCGGCGATGGACGATTCGTCGCCGCTCAAGGTCGTGCTCGGACAGGCCGGCGCAGTACACGGCGCCATCGAGAAAGCGATCGATGACCTGCGCGGTGGAGCGCAGGTCGATGACCCCAACGCCGAGGACACGCGCCAGGCACTCGAGCGCTTCACGATCGACGTCACCGAACGTGCCGAGCAGGGCAAGCTCGATCCGATCATCGGGCGCGACGACGAGATTCGCCGCACGATTCAGATTCTGCAGCGGCGCACCAAGAACAACCCGGTTCTGATCGGGGAGCCGGGCGTCGGCAAAACCGCGATCATCGAAGGGCTCGCCCAGCGAATCGTCAATAACGAGGTGCCCGAGGGTTTGCGCGGCAAGCGTATTCTCTCGCTGGATATGGGCGCGCTGATCGCGGGCGCGAAGTTCCGCGGCGAATTCGAAGAGCGGCTCAAGGGCGTACTGAACGATCTCGCGAAGCAGGAAGGCCAGATCATCCTGTTCATCGACGAACTGCACACGATGGTTGGTGCGGGCAAGGCCGAAGGGTCGATGGACGCGGGCAACATGCTCAAGCCGGCGCTGGCGCGCGGCGAGCTGCACTGCGTCGGTGCGACGACGCTCGACGAGTATCGCCAGTACGTGGAGAAAGATGCGGCACTGGAGCGACGTTTTCAGAAAGTCCTGATCGAAGAGCCCACGGTCGAGGATACGATCGCGATCCTGCGCGGCCTCAAGGAGCGCTATGAAGTGCATCACGGGGTCGAGATCACGGATCCGGCCATCGTCGCGGCGGCGACGCTGTCACATCGCTATATCAGCGACCGGCAATTGCCCGACAAGGCGATCGACCTGATCGACGAGTCCGCGTCGCGCATCCGGATCGAGATCGACTCCAAGCCCGAAGAGATGGACAAGCTCGAGCGGCGGATCATCCAGCTCAAGATCGAGCGCGAGGCCCTCAAGAAGGAATCGGACGAGGCGTCGACCAAACGCCGCGGCGAACTCGACGAAAAGCTCGGCGGTCTCGAGAAGGAGTTTTCGGATCTCGAAGAGGTCTGGAAGGCCGAAAAAGCTGCGATGCAGGGCACGACGCACATCAAGGAAGAACTCGAACGAGCGCGTCTCGAACTCGAAACTGCGCACCGCGCCAATGACCTCGCGCGCATGTCGGAGCTGCAGTATGGCCGCATCCCGGAGCTCGAGAAGCAGCTCGCCGATGCCATGCAGGCCGAGACGCAGGAGAAGACACTGCTTCGCAACAACGTCACCGAGGAAGAGGTCGCCGAGATCGTTTCCAAGTGGACCGGTATACCGGTAAGCAAGATGCTCGAGGGCGAGAAAGAGAAGCTGCTGCAGATGGAGTCGGTCATCCAGGAACGTGTCGTCGGGCAGGACGAGGCGGTTACGGTCGTGGCCAACGCGATACGCCGCTCACGCGCCGGGCTCGCCGATCCGCGCCGTCCCATTGGCTCGTTCCTGTTCCTCGGACCGACCGGCGTCGGCAAGACCGAGCTCACCAAAGCGCTGGCCGCTTTCCTGTTCGACACCGACGAGGCCATGGTGCGCCTCGACATGTCCGAGTTCATGGAGAAACACTCGGTCGCTCGCCTGATCGGCGCACCGCCGGGCTACGTCGGTTTCGAAGAAGGGGGATACCTGACCGAAGCGGTACGCCGCCGTCCGTACTCGGTGATTCTGCTCGACGAAGTCGAAAAAGCACACCCGGACGTATTCAACGTGCTGCTTCAGGTACTCGACGACGGGCGCCTGACCGACGGCCATGGCCGTACGGTGGACTTCCGCAATACGGTCATTGTCATGACCTCGAACCTCGGCTCGAACCTGATTCAGGAGATGGCCGGCGAGGAAAACTACGACGCGATGAAAAGCGCCGTCATGGACGTCGTCGGCACCCATTTCCGGCCGGAGTTCATCAACCGCGTCGACGATCTCGTCGTGTTCCATCCGCTCGGCCGCGAGCACATTCGCAAGATCGTCGATATTCAGCTCGCCTACCTGCACGATCGGCTGGCGGAACGCGATATTCGAATCCACCTGTCGGACGCTGCCCGCGACAAACTGGCTGACGCGGGCTTCGATCCGGTGTATGGTGCGCGGCCGTTGAAACGCGCGATCCAGCAACAAGTCGAAAACCCGCTGGCGCAGGAGATCCTGTCCGGCACGTTCAGCCCGGGCGACGTCATCGAGGTGAGTGTCGAGGACGACCGACTCGACTTCCGGAACGCGGCGTAAGGGCGAACCTCGGAAACTGACATGCCAATCTATGGATACGTTTGCAAGAGCTGCGGGCACCGATTCGATGTATTGCAGAAGATGAGTGACAATCCGCTCGTTCACTGCCCCGACTGCGGTGAACCGTCGCTGCAGAAGGAACTGTCCGCGCCAAAATTCCGGCTGAAGGGGCAGGGCTGGTACGAGACCGATTTCAAGACCGGCGACAAGCGCAATCTGCATGGCGGCGACTCGAAAGAGTCATCTCCGCCCGATGCGAAAAAAGCCGACAAGAAGTCCGACGAGAAGGCTGATACCGCTTGAAGCGACCCCTGATCAAACAGCTGCGCCGTTACCTGGTCGCCGGTTTGCTGGTGTGGATTCCGCTCGGCGTCACGATCCTGCTCATCGGTTTCGTCGTCGAGCAGATGGACAAGGTGCTCGAGCGTATTCCGTCGGCCTATCAGCCCAGCGTCCTGATCCAGCAGCTGTTCGGTCTCGAAGAGCCGTTCGTCGTGCCCGGCTACGGTGTCATCATCATTCTCGTCATCGTCCTGCTGACAGGCCTTTTCGTCGCCAACTTCGTGGGGCGCGTCTTCGTCGGTGCCTGGGAATCCCTGATCGATCGAATCCCTATCGTTCGCGCCATCTACGGCGGCGCCAAGAACTTCGCCGAGATCGTGTTCTCGGACACCAATGACTCCTTCAAGAACGTGCTGCTGATCGAGTACCCGCGCAAAGGTCTCTACAGCCTGGCTTTCCAGACCTCGTCGGACCTCGGCGAGGTCCAGTCGAAAACCGGCGAGGACATCGTTTGCTGCTTCGTGCCAACGACGCCGAATCCGACCTCGGGCTTCGTCATCATGGTGCCGCGCCGCGACGTTCGCGTCCTCGATATGGAGGTGGACGAGGCGCTCAAGATGATCATCTCGCTGGGCGTCATCGTGCCGACCTGGAGTGAAGACCAGACCCGCGAACTGCCGTTCGAGGAACCGCCCGCGCCTTGATAACCGGCCCCCCAAGCCGTACCATTTCGCGTCGTTTTTTGCAGGGTTTTCCCCGAGAATTCACATGCGTACTCACTATTGCGGCGAGATCGACGAGTCGCTCGTCGGTCAGGAAATCGAGGTTTGCGGCTGGGTTCATCGCCGGCGTGACCACGGTGGCGTGATCTTCATCGATCTCAGGGATCGGGAAGGCCTGCTGCAGGTGGTGTTCGACCCCGATCGACCGGAAATTTTTGCCGAGGCGGAACGCATCCGCTCCGAGTACGTGCTGCGTGTGAAAGGCAAGGTTCGGCCGCGCCCCGACGGCACGGTCAACCCGAAGATGCGCACCGGCCAGGTCGAGGTGCTCGCGCACGAACTCGAGGTACTGAACCGGTCCGAGACACCGCCGTTCCATCACGACGAGCAGGCGAACGAGGACATCCGCCTCAAGTACCGCTACCTCGACCTGCGACGCGAGAACATGCTCGGCAACCTGATGCTGCGCCATCAGGTCACCAAAGCAATGCGCGACTTCCTTGACGCGAACGGCTTCGTCGACGTCGAGACACCGATGCTCACGCGCGCGACGCCGGAAGGTGCCCGCGACTACATCGTGCCGAGCCGCACGAACCCGGGTCGCTTCTTCGCGTTGCCGCAGTCGCCGCAGCTCTTCAAGCAGCTCCTGATGATGTCGGGACTGGATCGCTACTATCAGATCGCCCGTTGCTTCCGCGACGAGGATCTGCGTGCCGATCGTCAGCCGGAATTCACGCAGCTCGATGTCGAGATGAGCTTCGTTGACGAAGCGGCCGTGACGACCACGATGGAGGCGCTCGTGCGCTCGGTCTTCAAGGCCACGCTCGACGTCGAGCTGCCGGACCCGTTCCCGCGCATGACTTATGCCGAGGCGATGCGGCGCTACGGTTCGGACAAGCCGGACCTGCGCATCGACCTCGAACTCGTCGAAGTCGCCGACCTGATGACGGATGTCGACTTCAAGGTGTTTGCCGGTCCCGCGGCCGACCCGGAGGGTCGTGTTGCGGCACTGTGCGTGCCTGGCGGCGCGGAGATGAGCCGCAAGATCATCGATGACTACACCCGGTACGTGAGCCGCTACGGCGCTCGCGGCCTTGCCTACATCAAGGTCAATGACAGGGGCGCCGGCATCGACGGCCTGCAGTCACCGATTCTCAAGTTCCTGCCGGATGCTGCAGTAGAGGGCATTCTGGAGCGCACCGGCGCGGCCACAGGCGACCTGATCTTCTTCGGCGCGGACAAGGCGCGCGTCGTGAACGACGCCCTCGGCGCGTTGCGTGTCAGGGTCGGCGAAGACCGCGGCATGGTCGCCGACGGCTGGCAGCCACTCTGGGTCGTCGACTTCCCGATGTTCGAGAAGGACAAGCAGACCAAACGCTGGACGTCGCTGCATCACCCGTTCACGTCACCGTCGATCAACGATGCCGAAGCGCTGCGCAAGGACCCCGGCGCGGCGTTGTCACGCGCCTACGACCTGGTACTCAACGGGTCCGAGGTTGGCGGAGGGTCGATTCGTATTCACGACCAGGACATGCAGGCCGCGGTGTTCGAGATCCTCGACATCAGTGACGAAGAGGCTGAAGAGAAGTTCGGCTTTCTGCTGACGGCGTTGCAATACGGCTGCCCCCCACACGGCGGTATCGCCTTCGGTCTCGATCGGATCGTCATGCTGATGGCGGGCGCCGAGAGCATCCGCGACGTCATCGCGTTCCCGAAGACGCAGACGGCGAGCTGTTTGCTCACGAACGCACCCGGCGAAGTGTCCGCCGAACAGCTCAGGGAGACCGGTATCCGCATCCGGGCACCGCGCAAGGAGTAACCGGGCCGATCACCCCGCCGACGCGCGCAATGCCCGGAACACCGCGCGCCCCTGGACCATATCGAATACGGCGTGCAGGACTATCGGTATCCAGAGCGAACCGGTGAGCAGAAAAAGTCCCGCGAACACGCCACCTACGACGGTGACGCGGGGCACGCTACGCGCCCCCTGGTACGCGTGTGCGATCCCGAAGCCGATCGCGCTCAGCACGGCCGCCGCCCAGATCGGCATGAACTGGCCGAAGT
>JANQGP010000435.1 GCA_028277265.1 Woeseiaceae bacterium
GAGCTGTCCGTCCGCGACGCGGCCGTTGAAGCCGCCGCTCTTGAAGCCCTCGGAGACCGTGGCGAACACCTGGGCCGAGTCGGTGACCTGGTATTTCAGACCGGCCTTGAACGACACGTTGTCGAAACTCGCGGGATCGGGATTTGCGCCGGGTCGCGGCACGCCGATGCCGCCGTCGAGTGCGAGATCGGCGCTGCCGGGGTTGAGGAGCCCGGGGTTCGCGTAACTTACTGCGAACGTCATCGGATCGATGGCGATTCCCGCCAAAGCGGTGAGATCGAAGTCCTCGGCGCGGCGCCTGTAGTCCTTCTCCTCATCGGTGTAGCGCACGCCGATGATGCCGGTGAGGCGATCGTTGAAGTCATAGTCGAGCTGGCCGAACGCCGCATAGCTGTCCGTACTGAACTCGCTGTCGCCCGAGAGCGCAATGAGGAGATTGCTGAATACGCCGCCATCGTAGGTGGTGCCTTCCTCGTTGAAATAGTAAATGCCGCCGACCGCGGAGAGGCGATCGGACGCGTAGGACAGCTGGAATTCCTGGCTCTTCTGTTCCTGGTCGCTGAAGTAGAAGATGCCGAACGCGTTGACCGGGGTGCCGTCGAGGTCGATCTCGGTGCCGTAATCGACTTCGCGGAACGAGGTTATCGACTTGAACGTCAGGGCATCGCCGATGTCCCAGGCGACGTTGACGTCGATGCCCTGTGCCGTCGTCTGCTCGATCGTGTTGAAGTCCGCGTTTACCCGGAACGGGTCCGTGTCGATCGGATACGTTTCGACGGACGTCCCGAACGTGAACGGGTCGACCGTGAGGACGTCGATCGGCGTCACCTTGGCCGGCGTCCGGGATCGGTCGGGGTCGGCGTCGGTGTAGTCGGCGGCGAGCTGAATCGTCACGGTGTCCGACGGATCGAATTGCAGCACGCCGCGCGCGAAAAACGTGTCGCGGTCCCCGTCGTCCCGCCCATCGAACGCATTGTCGGAATAGCCGTCGCGCGTGAGTTGGGCGACGGTAAGCCGTCCCAGCACCCGGTCGTCGCCCAGGGGCCCGCTCAGCGACAATTTGTAGTCCAGCTGATCGTAGTTACCGACCGTCGCGCTCAGCGTGGACGTAAACTCATCGGTGGGCGCGGCCGAGACGTATTTCACGGCGCCGCCGACGGTGTTGCGGCCGTACAGCGTTCCCTGGGGACCTCGAAGCACCTCGATGCGTTCGACGTCGAGGACGTCGAGAAAAGCGCCCTGCGCCCGGCCGAGGTAGACATCATCGAGGTAGATGCCGACGCCCGGTTCGAAGAAAGCGACCGAGTCGATCTGGCCGACACCGCGAATGTAGACGACTGCGTTGTTGGCATCGCCGACATGAATGCTCAGGTTGGGGACGAGGGATTGCAGATCGCCGATGTTCTCGACCTGGAGGGACTCGAGGTCGTCCCTGGCAAACGATGAAAGGGAGATCGGTACGTCCTGCTGGTTCGCGGCGCGGCGCTCGGCCGTCACGAAGATCTCCTCGATCATCACCGACTCTTCGCTCGCCGTCTGCGCAACGGCGGGCGCGCCTGCAAGCAATAACCCGGCCGTCGCCAGCGCCGGCGTCAACGATCCGGAAGTGGATGCGGTAGTCATCACGTGATTCCCCCTTGAGTACGATGGTTCTGAGTCACCATCACTTTAGTTGGGGAGTTTCGACAGGGTCTAGGGAGAAAACGCCCGCAAATTTTTCTGCTATTTCCCCGGGGCGCCGGGTTACTTGCGGACCAGCTCGCTCAGGGTATCGGCGGTGATTTTCAACGTACGCTCGAAGTGCCCGATCATGAGCTGCTCGAGTTTTTCGCTCGGGACGACGATGGCTTCACGTCGATCCTGGGAGCCCTGTTTCTTGACGAGGTAGCCGTCATCGACGGCGCGTCGTATACGGTCTTCCCGGGTCCGGTTCGACCCGGACTTCATGTGCTGGCAGGCACCGCTGACCGTCAGGGGCGTGCCCCTCCAGTTGGCGATCATGCAATTGACGAGCAGGTACCAGAATTCCTGGGTGACGTATCTGGCACGATGTTCGAAGGTCTCGTCCCAGTCGCGGCCATAGGCTTCGAGCGCGTCCATCCACGCGAGGAGTTCGTCCCTGGAGTATTCTGTTCCGCTCGTCACGCAGGTACGCCGCCGCTCCGTCCACGATTTCAGCTTCCCGATCGTACCACCTGGGGACGGTCCGCTGTCCTACTGGAACCGAATCTCGAATCCGACGTGCAATCCGGAATCGAGCGTGAATCTTCCGGCACCGTCGTACTTGGCCTCGATGCGCCGCAGTCCGAGGTAGACGTCGCCGTCGCGAAGCACGCTGTAGCCGGCTCTGACGCCGATCTCGTAGTAC
>JANQGP010000101.1 GCA_028277265.1 Woeseiaceae bacterium
CGCAGTTTGCCGGCGATGTCGGCACGCAGGAGAGACACGTGAAACCGCTTCGCCGCCTGCGGCGCAGTTTCGAGCATGGCGTTCACCCGGCGCATCACAAGGAACAGACCGAGCACCTTCCGATCCAGCGTGTGCCTTTCGGCGAGCACTACATCATGCCGCTGGGACAGCACACGGGCATCCCGAGCGAACCGGTCGTGTCGGCGGGCGAGGAGGTACGGCGCGGACAGCTGGTTGCGAAGCCCGGCGGCTTCGTGTCGACGGCCCTGCACAGCCCGGTCACCGGCAGGATTTCGACGATCGGCGACTTCCGCGGCGGCGACGGACTGTTCGCACCCGGGATCGCCATCGAGGCCGACCCGTTTTCGACGCAGGAGGTGGATCCGGAAGCGGCTCCGGACTGGCGGTCGCTGTCGCTCGGTGAATTCATCGAAGCCGTGCAGATGGCCGGTATCGTCGGCATGGGCGGCGCCGCGTTCCCGTCGCACGTGAAGCTCTCGGTACCCGAGGGCGTCAGGATCCGGCATCTGCTCGTCAACGGCGCCGAATGCGAGCCGTTCCTCACCAACGACCACCGCCTCATGATCGAGCGGCCCGGGGCCGTGCTCGAGGGCGCCGAGATCATGCGCCGGAAACTCGGCGCCGAGGAAACCGTCATCGGCATCGAATCCAACAAACCCGATGCCATCCGGGCGATTCGCGAGCACATAACGGACGGGCAGCCGGTTCGCGTCGTTCCGCTCAAGGTGAAGTATCCGCAAGGCGCGGAGAAGATGATGATCCGCAGCGTTTTCGGCGTCGAAGTACCTGCCGGACAGCTGCCGAGGGACGTCGGTGTCAATGTCAACAACGTCGGCACGATCGTCGCCATTGCAGACTATTTCCTGCGCGGCATGCCGCTGATCGAACGCATCGTGACCGTTGCGGGCCCGGGCGTCACGTATCCCGCGAACCTCGTGGTGCCGCTCGGCACGCCGGTCCGCGACGTCGTGCGCTTCTGCGGCGGACTCAAACCCGGTTCCCGCGAGATCGTCATGGGCGGTCCGATGATGGGCCGGCCGATTGCCAGTCTCGACGTACCGGTACTCAAGGGCTGCTCCGGTGTCCTCGTGTTCGCGGACGCCGTTACGACCGGGCGCAGGGAGTACGCGTGCATCAGCTGCGGCCGGTGTCTCGAAGCCTGCCCCTACTTTCTCAACCCGTCGCGGCTTGCGCGGCTTTCGCGCGCACGCCTTTACGAACAGATGAAGGCCTACCACGTGCACGACTGCGTCGAGTGCGGCTGCTGCACGTTCGCGTGCCCGTCGAACATACCGATCGTGCAACTCATTCGCACGGCCAAGAACGACCTGGCGCACCGCAGGGACTCCGACGCATGACGGAAAAGGAACCGAAACTGCTGCTGTTCCATGCGCCGCTGCTGCGCCAGGACATGACGACCGCGCGGGTAATGCGCGAGGTCATCATCGCGCTGCTGCCGGCAGCCGGTGCGGCTGTCTGGTTCTTCGGTTTCACGGCCCTGCTGGTCATCGGTGCATCGATCGCCGGCGCCGTTGCCGCCGAGTGGCTGTTTGCACCGCGAGAGTCCCGCGGCGCATCGCTGCTCGACGGAAGCGGCCTGTTGACGGGACTGTTGCTCGGCCTGACGCTGCCGCCCGGACTGCCGATGTGGATGGCCTTCCTCGGCGGCTTCGCCGGTATCTGCCTCGGCAAGGTGATCTGGGGCGGACTCGGCCACAACCTGTTCAACCCCGCGTTGCTTGGCCGGGCCTTCCTTCAGGCGACGTTCCCGATCGCGATGACGACCTGGACGCCACCCGCACCGGGCGAGTTCGGCGTCCTTTCCGGCAACCTCGCACTGCCGTTCATGCAGGCCGGCGTCGACGGCGTCACGGCGGCCACGCCGCTCGGATTGCTCAAGTTCGAGCAGGAAGTCACGCCGCTCCTGAGTCTCGCGACGGGCAATACCGGCGGCTCGCTGGGCGAAGCCAGCGGCCTGCTGCTGCTCCTCGGCGGCATCTTCCTCTGGATCCGCCGCGACTTCGACTGGCGCATCCCGGTCAGCATCCTGTTGACCGTTGCCGTCTTCTCGGCCGTGCTCGGGCTGTTCGACGCGGAGCGCTTCCCGACGCCGCTGTTCTCGATCTTCTCGGGCGGCCTGCTGCTCGGTGCGATCTACATGGCGACGGACCCGGTCACCTCGCCTGTCACGCCGCGGGGCGCCTGGATCTTCGGCATCGGCATCGGCGTGCTCGTCATGTTGATTCGCGTCTTCGGCGGACTGCCCGAAGGCGTCATGTACGCGATCCTGCTCATGAACGCCGCGACGCCGTTGATCGATCGTTACACGCAGCCGCGCGTGTTCGGGCGCGAGGCGAAGTCGCCATGAGCGCCACGACCCGCAAGAACGCAGCCGCGCCGAGTTCGCTGCGGCTCGTGCTGACGCTCGCCGTGGCAGGTTTGATTTCGGGTGTCGCGATCATCGGCATCTACGAAGCGACCTTGCCGACGATAACGACGAACAAGGCGCACGAACTGCAAGCCGCCGTGCTCAAGGTGCTGCCCGGCGTCAGCCGCATGCAGGCGCTCGTCTTCCGCGACGGGGAACTGCTGGCGAACACCGAGCCCGCGAAGGATGAGCCTGTCGTTTACGGCGGTTACGACGACGGTGGCACATTCGTCGGCTACGCCATCCCGGGGGCCGGCCCGGGATTCCAGGACACGATCGGGCTGCTGTACGGCTACGCACCCGACCGCAACCTCGTGGTGGGAATGGAGATTCTCGAGAGCCGCGAAACCCCGGGGCTCGGCGACAAGATCTACAAGGACGCGGAATGGGTGGCCGGATTCGAGGCGCTCGCCGTCGAGCCCGAGATCGTCGCCGTCAAGAAGGGAACCAGTGCGGCCGACAATGAGATCGACGCGATTACCGGCGCAACCATATCGGCCAAGGCCGTCGTTCGTATCATCAACGAGACCCACGTCGCCTGGCAGGATCGCCTGCCGCCGCCCGGTGCGGAACCGGAACTCGTCGAGGCCGAAGACGCGCCATGAAACGCAACGAAGCCTACAACGAGTTCGTCAAGGGTATCTGGCGCGACAACCCGGTGTTCGTGCAGGTGCTCGGCATGTGCCCGATGCTCGCCGTGACGAACTCGGCCATCAACGCCATCGCGATGGGCATGGCGACGTTCTTCGTGCTCGTCGGCTCGAGCTTCCTGGTATCGAGTTTGCGGCAGTGGATTCCGAAGCAGGTCCGCATCTCCTGCTTCATCATCATCATCGCGACGTTCGTTACGGTGGCCGACTACACCCTGCTCGCGCTCGTGCCGGCCGTGCACAAGGAACTCGGCGCATTCATCCCGCTCATCGTCGCAAACTGCATGATCCTCGGCCGGCAGGAAGCCTTCGCCTCACGTTACCCGGCGAAACTCGCGGTCATGGATGCGATCGGGATGGCCGGCGGCTTCATGCTCGCGTTGTTCAGCCTCGGCGCCATCCGCGAGATACTCGGCGACGGCGCGTTGTTCGGCGTCCGGTTGTTCGGGGCCGATTTCGAGCCATGGGTCATCATGATCCTGCCGCCCGGCGGTTTCCTGACGCTCGGCGTCATCCTGCTGTTCTTCAACTGGTTCCGGCAGAAGAAGGACGAATTCCTCGACGACGTGGCCGAAGCGCAGAGGGGCAGTGACTGATGGATAACCTGCCCTGGATCTTCGTCAGCGCCCTGCTCGTCAACAATTTCGTACTGACGTACTTCCTCGGACTATGCCCGTTTCTCGGCGTATCGAATTCGCTCGAGACGTCGGCGCGGCTGGGGATGGCGACGACGTTCGTCATGCTCGTGACCGCGGTGTGCGCGTGGGTCCTGAACACGTACGTACTGATCCATGCGCCCTATCTCCGGCTGATCTGTTTCATCGTCGTGATTGCGAGCACCGTGCAGTTCATCGAGATGCTGATCAAGAAGCTGAGTCCCGCGCTGTTTCGTGCCATGGGCATTTTCCTGCCGCTGATCACGACCAATTGCGCGATCCTCGGTCTCGCGATCTTCGCCACCAATCGCGGCTACGGTTTCTGGGAAGGCATCGTCTACGCACTCGGCGCCGGTATCGGTTTCACCGTTGCAATGGTCCTGCTCGCCGGCCTGCGGGAAGAGTCGGAGCTTTCCGACGTTCCGGCGCTCATCAAGGGCACGGCCATGAACCTGATCATTGCGGGTATCCTGTCCATGGCATTCATGGGCTTTGCCGGCCTGTTCAGCGCATCATGATGAACCAGCTGCTCGTACTTCTCGCCATCGTCGCGCTCTGTGCGGGCTGGGCCGTCTTTCAGATCTGGCTGGCGCGCCACGATCCGGAGGCAAACCGGTGCCTGCGCAACTGCGGAACCTGCAATTGCGACAAGTCTCGAGGGACCATCGACTTGTAACAGTCTGTCACAATGGCAAAAGTCGACAGACCGGCCGCTGATCGCCGCAGGGATACCGCCTATACTGCGGGATACTCATTGGGGGTTTCGCATGCGTCCAGGACGTTCGACAACTTTGGCCGTCTTCGCGGTCATGGCTGCAATCACCGGCTGTTCCGAAGAACCGCAGAGCGGCGCGCCGGCGGCAGCCGAGCGCACGGTGCCGGTCATCGTGGAGCCGCTGCGCTTCGAGCACGCGCGCACGCGGGTCGAAGCGGTTGGCACGTCCCGCGCCGTCCTGTCGGCCGAGCTCTATCCGGTCACTTCGGGCGAGGTGATCGCCGTGGACTTCGAGCCGGGCCAGCTCGTCAAGGCGGGCGATGTGCTGATCGAGCTAGACCAGCGCGAGGAAGAGCTCGCCGTGCAGGCCGCCCGTCTGAGACTCGAGGACGCCGAGCGTCTTTACGACCGATACCAGCGCTCTGCCGACAGCGGCGCCGTATTGCCGACGGCGCTCGACGCCGCACGCACCGAGGCGGCCACCGCACGCGTGGAACTCGACCGTGCGCTCATCGCGCTCGATGACCGCACGATCGAGGCCGTTTTCGATGGCCATGTCGGGGCTACCGAAGTGGACCCGGGCGACCGCGTCAATCCCGACATGCTGATCACGACGCTCGACGACCGCAGCGCCCTGCTCGTGAGTTTCGACATTCCCGAGGCGTTCATCGGTGAACTCGACGTCGGCGACCCGGTGCGCCTCGAGACCTGGAGCACGTCGATTCCCGCGGTCACGGGGGAAGTCGTCGATATCGGCAGCCGCGTCGATCCGGGCAACCGCACCTTTGTTGCCCGTGCGCGCGTCGACAACGCCGACGACAGGCTCCGTCCCGGCATGAGCTTCAAAGTGAATGTCGACGTCAAGGGCGAACGTTTCGCCGTGATCTCCGAGACCGGCGTGCAATGGGGCACCGGCGGCGCCTACGTCTGGTCGATCGTCGACGGCAATGCGAAGCGAATCCCCGTGCAGGTCATCCAGCGCCGCGAAGGCCGCGTCCTCGTCGACGGTGAGCTGAAAAACGGCGACATCATCGTCGTCGAGGGAACGCAACGCATGCGCAATGGCGTCGCCGTCAGCTACGACACCGACGACCTGGCGAGACCGCGCAGGGGACAGGAAGCAAGCGGTGCCGTCCGGCCCAAAGGCCTGAGCGCGCTGGACTAGCAACGTGCTGAAAGACGACGCTCACCGCAACGACCTGCCGAGCCTGAGCATCCGCAGGCCGGTTCTCGTTCTCGTCGCGAACCTTCTCATCGTGCTGGCCGGACTCGCCGCGCTCGTCGCGGTCGAAGTCCGTGAACTGCCGAACGTCGACCGGCCGGTCGTTACCGTGCGTGTCGACTTCCCGGGCGCGTCGCCCGAAACCATGGACGCCGAAGTCATATCCCTCCTCGAGGGCGCGGTCGCGCGCGTTTCGGGCATCTACCGAATCCGCTCGGCATCCGAAGAAAACAACGGCCGCATGTTCATCGAGTTCCGGCCCGGCGTGAACATCGACAGCGCTGCCGCCGACATACGGGAAGCGGTCAATCGTGTTTCGCGGCGCCTGCCCGATCGCGTGGAACAGGTCGTGGTCGTCAAGGCCGACGACGATGCGCAAGCCGTGGTCAGCCTTGCGGTACTGTCCGACAGCCTGGCCGAGGAAGCCCTGACGCGGCTCGTCGAACAGGACATCATTCCGAGTCTGATCTCGATCGAGGGCGTCGCCGACGTCCAGCTGTCGGGCAGCCGCCAGCGCGTGCTGCGCGTTGCCGTCGACCCGCTGCGGCTGACCAGCTACGACCTGTCCGTCAGCGATGTCGGCGAAGCGCTGCGACAGGCACCTTTCGACGTACCGGCGGGCAGCTTCCGTTCGCAGGACCAGCGACTCATCGTCCGCGCCGATGCGACGGCGGTCAACCCCGAAGAGATCGCGGACATCGTCGTACGGGATTCGGTTCGCATCGGCGACGTCGCGAACGTCTATTTCGGTCCCGAGGACGCCGAAACGCTCTCGCGCCTCGACGGGGAACCGGTGCTCGGTCTCAACGTCATCCGCCAGGCAAACTCCAACACGATGGAGATCTCGGCCGGCATCAACGCCGAGATCGAGCGCATCAACGCGCGTTTCGACGAGCTCTCCATCAGGATCACCGACGACCAGGCGCTGTTCATTCGCGACTCGGTCTTCCAGGTGCTCGTGACGCTCGGCCTGTCGCTGATCATCGTCGTTTCGACGATCTGGCTTTTCATGGGCAACCTGCGCGCGACGCTGGTGCCGGTCATCGCCATTCCCGTGTCCCTGATCGGTACCATTGCCGCGATCTACCTGTTCGGATTTTCGATCAACATCCTCACGCTGCTCGCCCTCGTGCTTGCAACGGGCCTCGTCGTCGACGACGCGATCGTCGTACTGGAGAACATCCAGCGGCAGCGCGCATCGGGAACGTCGGTCCGGGCCGCCTCGGTCCTCGGCACGCGCCAGGTCTTCTTCGCCGTCGTGGCGACGACGGCAGTCCTCGTATCCGTGTTCGTACCGATCTCGTTCCTGCCGAGCACGGCGGGTATGCTGTTCCGCGAATTCGGCATCATGCTGGCCAGCGCGGTCATCATCTCGAGTTTCGTTGCGCTGTCGCTCGTGCCTGCCACCGCGGTGCGCCTGTTCGACGGACGCCGGGGCACCGACCTCTCGTCACGGTTCAGCAACGTCGGCGGGCATCTGGCCGCCGCGTACGAGAAAACGCTCGGCTTCGTCCTTGGACGACCGTGGCTGGCGCTCGGTGCGGCCGTCGTGTTTGCCGGTGCGGCGGCCGTGACGTACCAGAACCTGGACCGTGAGCTCGTTCCTTCCGAGGATCGAGGCGTATTGCGCATTCTCGCGACGGGCCCGGACGGCGTCGGCGTGACCTACATGGATCGCCAGACACGACAGATCGAAGAGATGCTGCAGCCGCTGCGCGACAACGGCGAGGCCGAATCCATGTACACGCTGGTCGGCAACTGGGACCCGAACCGCAGCTTCATCTCGATGACGCTCGCGGACTGGAGCGATCGCGAGCGCAGCCAGCAGGAGATCGCCGGGCAACTTCGCGGCCAACTCGCCGGCATACCGGGTGCCCGCGTCGGCATCTGGGGCGGCAACAGCCTGAACCTGCGCACCTGGGGCAGCGGCCTCAACGTCGCGCTGCTGGGCAACGACTACGACGAGATCTTCGAGGCGGCCACGGCTTACGCCGAGGCCATCGAGGACCGCATTCCCGAGCTGACGCGGCCGCGAATCTCGTTCGACCCGACACAGCCACAGCTGTCGGTCGAGATCGATCGTCGCCGCGCGGCGGATCTCGGCATCGATCTCGCGGGGCTGGCAGCCACCTTGCGCGCGATGATCGACGGCGATGAACTGGTCGACCTCAATGTCGACGATGAAGCCGTGCCGATTCTGCTCGAGTCGACGAGCGGCCGGATCAATGACCCGACCGACCTCGTGAATCTCTATGTCCGTTCAGAAGAAGGCGGTCTCGTACCGCTCTCCAGCATCGTCACGCTCGAGGAAGAAGGCGTCGCGACCGAGCTCAATCGTCACGGGCAGCGACGCGCGATCGAGATCGGTCTCGAGCGGCCCGACGATTTCCCTTTGCAGACGGCGGTTGACGAACTGCGCGCGCTGGCGGAAGAGGTCCTGCCCGCGTCGATATCTCTCAAGATGCTCGGCGAGGCCGCAACACTCGAGGAAACGTCGAACGAAGTCGCCATCGTCTACGTCGTTGCACTGGCCGTCATCTTCCTCGTGCTGTGCGCGCAATTCGAAGGCTTCACGAGCGCACTGGTCGTGACGCTCATCGTGCCGTTCGGCATCGCGGCAGCGATCTTCGCGCTGCAGCTGACGGGCACGTCACTGAACATCTACTCGCAGATCGGACTCGTGCTGCTCATCGGCCTCATGGCGAAGAACAGCGTCCTCGTCGTCGAGTTCGCGGACCAGTTGCGCGACCGCGGACACGATGTACGCGACGCGATCGAAAAAGCGGCCATGCGTCGATTGCGTCCGGTCACGATGACGCTCGTGTCGACAGTACTCGGCGCACTGCCGCTGATCCTCGGCACCGGCGCGGGCGCCGAAGCCCGCAACGCGATCGGCTGGGTGGTCTTCGGCGGTCTGGCCCTGGCCGCTATGTTCACGCTGTACCTGACGCCTGCGCTCTACCTGTTGCTGGCGCCGTTCTCCAAGGCGCGTGCTGCCGAGACCGAACGTCTGAGGGAAGAACTCGATCACGCGATGACGTTGCGGCGGTGACGCAGCCGGACTCGCTCCGGCGCGATAGAATCCCGTATCCGCAGAAGTTCGACCCGACGCCATTGAGCCCCAAGACACCTGTCGTTTGCGATGCATCGTCTATCCCGGACGCCGTTAGGGCGCTCCGCGGCGGTGAGCTCGTCGGCATGCCGACCGAGACCGTGTACGGCCTCGCCGCCGATGCCGGCAACCCCGAGGCCGTCGCCCGGGTCTTCGCGGCGAAGGGACGGCCGAGCTTCAACCCGCTGATCTCTCATGTCGCGAATGTCGAGGCGGCGACGCGGGAGGGCGAGTTCGACGAGCGTTCCATCGCGCTTGCCGCGGCGCTGTGGCCGGGGCCGCTGACGTTGGTCGTGCCGGTTGCCGACACGGCGCGCACCTGCGAGCTCGCGCGCGCCGGCCTGACGACGATCGGGCTCAGGGTGCCGCGGCACCCGCTGGCCCGTGAGCTGCTCGATGCGTTCGACGGCCCGCTCTCGGCGCCATCGGCCAATCCGTCGGGCCGGTTGAGCCCGACGCGAGCCGAGGACGTCGTTCGCGAACTCGGCGACCGGGTTTCTATCGTTCTGGACGGCGGTCCCTGCCGGGCCGGTATCGAGTCGACGATCGTCGCGCTGTCGCCGGACGAGCCTGCCCGCCTGCTGCGCCCGGGCGCGATTGGCCGGGACACGATCGAGACAATCACAGGGCCCCTCGCCGAGGCGGTTCCCGACGAGATCACCGCGCCGGGCCAGCTCGTATCGCACTACGCGCCGCGCGCAACACTGCGACTGGAAGCATCTCGTGCCGGACCGGGCGAAGTGCTGCTAGGCTTCGGCCCGGATGTGCCTGCCGCCGGCGCCAACCTGTCGGCGGCCGGCGATACCGTCGAGGCCGCGGCAAACCTCTACCGTTTACTGCGCGAACTCGATGCGAGCGGTGCGGAGACGATCGCCGTCATGCCCATTCCGGACACCGGGCTGGGCGAGGCTGTCAACGACCGGCTGCGGCGCGCGGCCGCGCCGAGGAATGATTGAACCTCGCCGGTCGAACCCGTTCAGATAGCAACACTCGAATACCCGACGACATGACAGGAGTCTGCCCGTGAAATTGATACCGTTTCTTTGCTTGATGTTCTTCGCAGCAATTGCCCAGGCGGGCGAGATCGACGCCAAGGTCGAAGCTGCGCTCGCCGCCGAAGGACGCCCGGCTGCCGATGCCGAACGGGACCGCAACCGCAAGCCGCTGCAGACTCTCGAGTTCTTCGGTCTGGAAGACGACATGCGCGTCCTGGAACTGCTCCCGGGCGGCGGCTGGTACACGCGGGTGCTCGCCCCGGTGCTCGCCGACAACGGGAAGCTCTACGTCGCGCTCGGCACGCGGCGCGTTGCCGAGAACATTGCCCCGCTGCCGGGTTTCGAGAAGATCGAGATCCTCGAGACCAGTGACAACCTGCGCCGCCCGGAAGGCCAGCGTCTCTACGTCATGGACGAGTTCGACTTCGGCGTCGAAGACCTGGACATGGTCCTGACGTTCCGCAACGTGCACAACTTCGGCGAGGAAGGCCGTATGCGCATGCACCAGGCATCGTTCGACGCCATCAGGAGCGGCGGGGTCTACGGCATAGTGGACCACACGCGCCGCCACATGGAGCGTGACGACTTCGAGAACCGCCGTCGCATCGACCCGGTACTCGTCATCAAGGAGGTGCAGGCGGCGGGCTTCGAGTTCGTCGATTACAGCGACCTGCACTTTCGCGCAGACGATGAACTCGAATACGAGGTTGGCCGCCGCTCCGTCAGCGGCAACACCGACCGTTTCACCTTCCTGTTCAGGAAGCCCTGAGGCGCTCAGACCGTTTGTGACACGAAAGCGCCGACCGGGCGCAGGATACGCAGGGTCAGGAACGACACGCCGGCGACAGTGAGGTTTCGCCAGCCCTCGTTGCGCCGCGCGCAGTGCGTGACGAGGCCTACGGCATCAAGCACCTGGCCCGTTACGCGAATGCGTTGTCCCGGGCGGAGTTCCATGCGCGTGGTCAGCTGCAGTCCGTGCGGCGAGATATCGACGGTTCTCGCCGCCGCGCCCTTCACCTGCTCCCAATGCGCGAAGACGTGGACGTTGAGCTTGCGGCCGAGTCGGCGGACGGCGCGATTGTCGTCCGGGTCGAGGCGCGTCCTGTCGACGACACGCAGCGGGCTGCTGCAGGAACCGCAGCCGGGTTCGGCCATGTCATCGAGAATACCGTCGTGCGGCCGCTCGCAGAACAGGCAGGTCGATCGAGGGTCGGTCGGCTCCGGAGCCGGCTGCCGCTCCGGCTCGGCGTCTATGCCCATCGCGATGCGTGACAGGATATCGAGGCGGGCGTCATAGAGGCGTCGCTGTTCGGGGTCCTTGAGCACCGCGTACGCGCGGTTGATCAGTGCCGCCGTACGCGTATCGCCCCCGAGGTCGGGGTGATTGCCGGCTTGTTGCATCAGGCGACGGTAGCTTCGCCGGATGGCGATCGACGGCGCGTCGCGCTCGACATCGAACAGCTCGTAGTAGTCGGGTTCTTGCTCGTTGGCGTAGCTCAAGCGGATTCCCTTCCCTGATGCACGTCCTGACAGATGCCTACTCTGGCAGACATCCGTGCGGATTGCGCCCTGAAGCGTCACTGCGCGAACAGTGAATCGGGTCGGCGATTATGTAACAAGCAGCGGCGCCGTGTACTTCTTCAGAAGCGACCGCCATGGACCGGTCGCACCGAGCTTGCCGAGGTTGCCGAACAGTCCGCCGAGCGTGCGATCGATGAACACCATGTCGCGGGGAAAGCGAATGTCGCTGGCCTCCTGCCAGTTGGTCGTGCCGAGGTCGTAAAGCGCCTTGTAGATCGCCTCGTCCTCGCCGAACGTGTACGGCGGTGACGCCCGCACGATGTCCTGCATCAGGTCGACGTAGGGATCCGTCATGTCCCTCGACAGCAGGGCGCCGCCCTCGCGATAGACGCCCATGTCGCGAAGCAGCTTCGGAAACGCCGACTTGCGCCGCCTCATCACCGCGTCCATCAGCCCGGCATAACCCGCCGCAATGGGCTCGGGAACCTGCTTCATGCAGCCGAAGTCATAGACGGCCACCGTGCCGTCTTCCCGGAAGGCGAAGTTCGCGAAGTTCGGGTCGGCGTGCAGGAACCGGTGCCTGAAAAGGCCGCTCAGGGTGAACTCGAAGAGCGTGATGGCCCACTGATTCTTCAGGTCCTGCGGGTAATGGTCCGAGGCGGCTTCGGCCGGTGGAATCGCCTCGACGAACTCCATCGTCAGCACGCGTTGCGTGGTCGCCTCCGCGATGACGTCGGGAATGATGATCTCGGGAAAGTCCGCGTGCATCGCCGCCTTGCGACGAATGTTCCCGGCCTCCTGCAGATAGTCGAGCTCTTCGACCAGGCGCTCCCTGACCTCTTCCCAGATCGGCTCGAAGTCGATGTCCGTGAACAGGCCGACCAGGTTCCCGAGCAGCACTTTGAGGTTCGTCAGGTCCGCGGTCACCATCCTGTCGGCTTCCGGGTACTGGATCTTGACAGCGACGTCGCGACCGTCTCGCAGCACGCCACGGTGGACCTGGCCGATCGAAGCCGAGGCGAAAGCCGCTTCCTCGATCGATTCGAACAACGCATCGAAGTCGTCGAGTTCGCGGCGCAACTGGCGTTCCATGATCTCGAACGAAACACTCGGCGCATCGTTCTGCAGAATGCTGAGAACCGCCGCGACTTCCTTCGGCAGCAGGCCTTCGTGCAGGCTGAGCATCTGCCCGACTTTCATCGCGGCGCTTTTCATTTCGCCGAGCGTCGTCACGATGCGGGTCGCGTTGCGGACGAGATTCTCCGCTTTCCTCAGCCGCCTGGCAGGTCCGTCGCGCAGCAGCCCGGCCGCCTGGTCGCTGAGCATCGATACGCCGACGCGGCCGACCAGTCCGCCCATTCTCGCGAACCTGCCCAGTGCGGAGGTATTGAGTTCATCGCGACGCATGAAGGATTCCTAGGGCTCCAGTGCGAAGCGCTCACGCAGGAAGTGCGCGATGCCCTCTTCGTTGTGGTGCCCGATGACGGCGGTCGCCGCGGATTTGACCCTGTCGTTCGCATTGGCCGGCGCGTAGCTCTCATCGGCAGCCTCGAACATGCTGAGGTCGTTGTCACTATCGCCGAAACAAATGACGCGCTCGATATCGAGCAGTTTTTTCAACGTTTCGATGGCGCCGCCCTTGCTGGCGTCGCTGTGATGCACGTCGAGCCAGCGCCATTGTTCTCCATCGCGGGCGAAACCCGAGTAGGCGACGAGATGCGGCTCGTCGTCGACGCTGCCGAGCACCGCGCCGATGGCCTCGCTGGCACCGATGGCATTCACGTGGGTAACGGTCGCGTTGCGCGGCAGATGATCCAGTGCACGAATCCGCTTGTGTTCTTCGAGGCTGACGGCGTCGACGAGATCTCGTTCGATCTCCGAGACGATCGGCGGATGGTAGACGGTGGTCTCCTGGTCTTCGTCCAGCGTGAAGACGAACGGCGTGAGCCGCTGGCCGAGGCACGCGCTCACGACATTGTCGAGCTCATCGGGCGACAGTGTCGCACCGCTGGAGTAATGCCGTGTTTCCGGATGCCAGATCATGACGCCGTTCTTGTAGGCCTGTGGCAGCGCGAAGCTGTGGCCATCGAGGATCGCGCGCGCGCCATGGAGCGTGCGGCCGGTCGCGACCGTGTAGGCGATGTCGTTCTCGGTCAGCAGGCGCAGCGTCTCACTCGTGTAGTCGGATATCTCCGAATCACGGTTGAGCAGCGTGCCGTCGAGGTCGAATACGACGAGTTCCATCTCGCAGCCTGTTGAAAAGGATATAGGGGAATCCGGGGGAGTTTCGAGGGTCAAGTCTGGCCGTTGACTCGATCGGGTGCAAGCCGCTGCCCGCCGGCGCCCGCGAGTGAAACAACTTGTTACGGCATTGTGGTTCATATGGACACCGGTATGCGACAGAATCCACGCTGGCGACTATTACGAGCGTAGACCCACCATGACCCGACAACTCCCTCTCGTGCTGGCCGCGCTGCTGCTGGCCGGCGGCACGGCGTGCGCACAGGACGACCTGCCGTTTGACGTGACCCCCGTAACGGCTTTTGACGAGCCCTGGGCCCTGACCTTTCTCCCCGACGGCCGAATGCTCGTCACCGAGAAAAAGGGCCAGCTCTATATCGTCACGCAGGACGGTCAGAAATCACGTCCGGTACGCGGATTGCCCAACGTCGACTACGGCAACCAGGGCGGACTCGGCGACGTCGCACTGCACCCGGATTATGACAACAACGGCATCATTTACCTGAGCTACGTGGAAGGCGGTATCGACGGCACACGCGGTGCCGCGGTGGCCCGCGGCGTGCTGAACCTGAACAGCCGCGGCGGCACCTTCGACGACGTCGAGGTCATCTGGCGCCAGTACCCGAAACTCTTCGGTTACGGCCACTACGGGTATCGCCTGTTGTTCGATGACGACGGTTACCTGTGGATTACGTCGGGCGATCGTCAGAAATTCACGCCGTCGCAGGACATGCAGTCGAATGTCGGCAAGATTATCCGCCTGCGCGAGGACGGCAGCGTCCCCGGGGACAACCCGTTCGTCGACTATCGCCGCCAGGACCCGCTGGTCGATCGCGCAGGCGTCTACGGCGAGATCTGGTCGATCGGGCACCGCAACCCGCTCGGCATCTCGTTCGACCTCGACGGGCAGCTCTGGGCCATCGAGATGGGCCCGGCCGGCGGCGACGAGTTGAACCTCATCGCGCGCGAGGGCAACTACGGCTACCCGGTCGTTTCCAACGGCGATCACTACGACGGCCGCGAGATTCCCGACCACGATACGCGACCCGAATTCCTGGAGCCCGCCATCTGGTGGACGCCCGCCATATCGCCGGCCGGCCTGACGCTCTATACGGGCGAACAGTTTGGCGACTGGCATGGTAACTTCCTCGTACCCGGGCTATCGTCACGCGGCCTGGTGCGCATCGAGGTCGACGGCAAGCAAGCACGTGAAGTCGAACGGTTCGCGATGGGCGCACGCATAAGGAGTGTCGAACAGGGGCCCGACGGTACCCTGTGGGTGCTCGAAGATGAGCGCGGGGACAGCGAGGGCCGCCTGCTCAAGCTGACCCCGAGGAATTGACCGGACAAGACACCAGAGCAAGCGCAGATCCCCATGGCCGAAGCGACCGCGCCCGCGAACAACAACAGCAGAATCACTCGATTTCTCCACGTCGTCGAGTGGCTGGGCAATGCGCTACCCCACCCGGT